>CALIIW010000292.1 GCA_938018185.1 uncultured Saprospiraceae bacterium | reverse complement strand
CAGAAATTGCTAGGAACCAAAGCAAACTTGAAAAACTGTCTTTGATAGCACCAACCGATGGCCTCATTGGAAATGTGCATTGTAAGGAAGCGGAAAATATAACCTCTTTTAAAACACTAATTACTTTTTACGAACCAAATCCTTCTTTGGTTAGTGGTTTCGTGCATGAAGACCTTCTTATGCAAGTAAACTTGAATGACAGCCTTCTTGTAAGGTCAACAAAGAGTGATAAATTTCAATGCATCGGAATCGTTACTGGATTGGGATCTCGGATTGTAGAAATCCCAGAAAGGCTTAGAAAAAATCCGGAGTTCAAAACTTATGGTAGAGAGGTCTTGATTCAAATCCCTACAGACAATGAATTTCTTCAAAAGGAAAAAGTTGTTATTGAATTTATGAATGGACAAGAGATAAATTCTTTCATTTCCAATAGTGCGAGCAAAAAAGATCTAGCAAAAAAACCTACTGGTGAATAAATTCGGACTAATTATATTATTCTTTATTGTTTGTTCTGTTTCTTCTAAGGCTCAAGAAATTTCCTCAAGTCAATATTTCAACACAGTAATCAAGAACGCAGAAGGAGACTTTGTTGAATTCCCCTCTGCAGATTTTGAATTTTTAAAACCATTCTTTATAGACGAATTACAATTCAGAACACAAACAAATGAATTTGAATTGGAAAGACAAGAATATGCCTTGAGAGTTAGACCAGGTAATTTTAAATTGCCTAAACTACAAAGGGAACTATTCAATTCTTATTATCAAAAATCTCAATTGGTACAAAACCAATTAAAAGTGGATGTTTTGGAACATGCTTACACTTTATGGCTAAATTTATATCTTAACAAGGAAGAACTTATACTTTCAAATGCTGAATCCAGACTACTCAAGGATAAGGTCAAAGTTTATAAAAAGCAAATAGACATACCTGATTTTAATATTCTAAGATTATTAAATACAGAAGATGATCTACATAATACTGAACTGCAAATACTAACTTCTAAGATAAAGTCAAACAATCAATCTGGAATTCTTGCACAGGAATTGGGACTTGCCTCAATAGAAGTTTCTTCAGATTTAATTTCCATAGAAAAAATAAAATCAATACTTACTAACACAAATCAACAAGCTGTTGTAAATAAATTTAAAGAAAGCATAAGAAATCTTGACCAGTCAATAATCCAAAAAGAAATTGCTTTAGAAAATGCAGAATCTCAAAATATTTTAGACTTTGTCCAATTAAGATATAGTGGGCCGCATGATGATGTCTTTAAAGAAAAAGTAAGCATCAGTGTTGGGATCAATCTGCCAACAAAGAGTAGAAATAAATTAAAATTAAACGAACTAAAACTTGACGCCCTTAAAGAGGACATAGACAACCAAAGTGACCTAAAAGAATTGCAATATGAATCGGATATAGCTAGTCAGAAAGTTGCGGAGTTGATTGAAATTTATGAACTCATCAAAAATCAAAATGAATCCTCTATTATAAAAAATGAAGTTTTGATGTCTAGGTATGAAACCTCGGCAAGCACCTCCCCTCTTGTTTTGCTAGATATTAAAATTTTGCGCTATGACAAAGACAAGCGACTTTACGAGGCAAAAAAAGACATTTACGAAGCCTACCTGGATTGGCTCATCGCAAGTAGAAAAATATTTGAGATGCCGTTTAAGAATTACTTTTCGGAATCAGTTGAAACCTTGGATTTTTCAACTGATTTTTGGGGAATGTGACGGTTTAAAATGTAAAAAAACAAAATTTTAAATGTCCCAAAGGATGTCATTGGTTTGCATTTATTTGTTTATTGATGTAGGTGCAGGGCATGCCCTGCACCTACATCTCAAGTTTGGCTTTAACTAGTAAAAATTGAAAATAAAAAATTGCAATATGCTTTCATATTGCAATTTTTTAGTATATTTGTGTCTAGTTATATGACTAGATATAAATACTTATTATGGGTTTCCAAACTAAGATTCAGCTCATCAAAAGAGCTAAAAGTGAACAATGGTATATTAACTTTCCTTCTGCTTTAGCACAAGCAATGGAATTTGATAAAGCTGAAGTTGTTGAGTGGATTGTTCAGGACAAACATTGCTTGACGCTTAAAAGAATTGAAGCTGTTTCTAAAGAGCCTAAAAAAAAACTTTCCAAGGTTCCTTAGTAGATCATTTCGATTTTATTTTCAATTCTACATCCAATGCTTTCACTACAAACAATGTTTTTGAAAAAGCTCGACAGCTTGCTTATGGATTGATTAACTGTACTGGTAAGTCTACCCTTACAGGCTTAATTTCTGGTGTCGGTCAGCAGTTCAAAGATTGGTCTGCCTACTATAGAATTTTTGCAAAAAACAGAGTTGATGTAAAGTCTATTTTCAAAACTATTTTTCTTAAATCTGTAGCGCTTTCTCCTAAATCAAAATATGTAGTTGTTCATATGGATGATACTATTATCAGAAAAACTGGAAAAAAGATTACAGGTGCATCATGGCGAAGAGATCCTCTTGGCCCTCCTTTCCATACTAATTTTATTTGGGGCCAGCGATATATTGAATTATCAATATCTATTCCCAATCAAAAAGGTATTGGGCCATCTAGCTGTATACCAATTGCATTCGATCATTGCCCTTCCGCAAAGAAACCTAATTTTAAAGCTGAACAGAATGAAATTGACCTTTACAAAGAACAGAAAAAACAGATGAATTTAAATAAATATGGTAGCTCTTGCATCTCTGAACTAAGAGACACTATGGACAATAATCAAATGCATGGCAAGAAGTTAGTTATGTGTGTAGATGGTTCATACACTAATGGATCCATTCTTAAACAATTACCTGATAATGTAATTTTAATTGGACGAACACGAAAAGATGCAAAATTTAGCCTTCCTGTAACTCGACAGTCTATCACTGGAAGAAAAAGAATCTATGGTGATGATTTACCCTCTCCAGAGGATATAAGAAAATCTGATGACTATGAATGGAAATCTGTAAAAGCATTTGCAGCAGGTAAGATTCACGACTTTCAAATTAAGGTAGTTACAAATATTCTTTGGAGAAAGGCAGGCCAAAAACATAAATTCAAATTAATTATAATTAGGCCTCTTGCTTATAGATTATCCAAAAAATCAAAAATTCTATACAGAAAACCTGCTTACATCATTTGTAATGACTTGGATATATCAATACAAGATTTATTACAATTTTATCTGTGGAGATGGCAAATTGAAGTAAACATCGGTGATGAAAAGAATTTATTAGGAGTTGGACAAGCACAAGTGCGAAACAAAAATTCTGTCGAAAATATTCCTGCTTTTTTAACCGCTGTTTATTCTATGATTCATTTAGCCAATATCCTATATCAAAGAAAATCAATAAACCAACATTGGATTCCTAGACCTAAGTGGTACCCCAAAAAATCAGGCAAAAGAATTACTACAGGTGATCTTCTTAATAATTTTAGAGCAACTCTTTATTGCAAAGCTATTGGTATTAGTTTCTCCCACTTCGTGAATGAACAAGAGAAACTTCGAAGTGCTCAAAACTCAATTGAGTCCTATATCTACACTCCTTTTTACTCCAGAGCTTGATGTTTTTGAGCCAAACTTGAGATGCTTGATCTAAGATCAAGCACTAGTTCTAGAAATGGTTAGATGGAATATTGTCATCTTGAGCGAGCTACAAGCGAGTCGAAAGATCACGCCGTCCTCAAGGCCTCAATCCGATAAAATTCCGTAAAGGAAACCATACGCTCCGAGTCCTCATCCCACAATTTATTGTTTATCATTTTGAGACTTTCCCAAAAGGTAACAACCGTCACATATTTTGTAAGGATAGGCTTTTCACGCATGCACTTTTCCAAATTGTAGTTTGGTATCAAACTACTTAAATGATGAATGTGGTGAATGCCAATATTACCTGTCAACCATTGAAAGGCTTTAGGTAGTTTGTAGTAAGTAGAACCTTTGACTGCTGACAATAAGTAATCCCAGTTTTTCTTCCAATGCTTGTAAGAAAGCTCATGTTGATGTTGAACATAGAAGAACCAAAACGCAATTATTCCAAATCCGACAACTAAGAAAAATTGGATGATTAAGAACTTCTTTACACCAAGTAAAAGTGCAAGACCAATATAGACAACTGCAATCAGCAGGTTGTTTTTAATCTGTGTCCATGTCAATGCACGGATATTTTTCATCTTATCTTTAAACATCGGAATCCTATTAGAAACGATGAAATAAAATATGGGAGCGATAATGAAAGTAATGAAAGGCATTCGCCATATTTTATATCTTAGTTGTCCAATGAAACTTCTTTCTCTAAATTCATTCACAGTCAACATAGGGATATCACCTACCTCTCTAACTTCTAACTGTCCATTGTGCCCATGATGAAAATTGTGCACTTTTGACCAATAAGTGTAAGGAATAGAAGTGAACAAACTACAAACTGTTCCTAAAATATTATTGACTTTTTTGGAATTAAAAAAGGACTGGTGGCCACAATCATGCTGGATTATGAAAATTCTAACAAGAAAGAAGGCATTTAGAGCGCCAAGTCCTATGGTTAATAGAATGGACCAATCCATGCTAAAATACATCAACACCCAAAGGGCAATGAATGGAAGAAAACTATTCAAAATCTGCACAACAGCTTTCTTGTTATCAGGGACCTGATAGCTCGAAATCATCTCTCTCCAATTCCCTAATGATTCTTTGATTTCTAATTCTAACTTCTTATTCTGCATAATCCATCTTAATTAAGTCTCCACAAAATATTCAAAAATTACCAAGTATTGGAAATTTTATCATAAAACATAAATGTGTTAATTTTTATATTTAAATAGGCATTTATTAGACGACCTAGCTTGTTTCTTTGCTTAGTTTGGTGAAAAAGTCCCAAACTACTACACCTACACAAACAGAAATATTGAGCGAATGTTTTGTACCGAATTGAGGTATTTCTATACAATCATCCGCTCGATCCATTATATGCTGGCTAACTCCAGTTACTTCATTTCCAAATACCAAAGCATAACGTTCCTTTTTTACCGGTTTAAAATCCAATAAGGAAGTGCTATTTTCTGCTTGTTCTATCGCTATAATCTTGAATTTGTCTTTATTTAATGCCTTTAAGAGACTTTCTTCCTCTTTATGATATTCCCATTCAACAGAATCTGTTGCTCCTATAGCGGTCTTTAAAATTTCTCTATGAGGAGGCTGAGCACTAATGCCAAGCAAGTATAACTTTTCTATCGCGAAAGCATCTGCTGTTCTAAACGCAGAACCAACATTCAAAGCAGAACGAATATTATCAATAACTATTGCAATAGGTATTTTTTCAGCTTTCTTATATTCCTCAATATTAACCCTGCCGAGTTCTTTTAAGCTTAATTTTCTCATTTTCTCTTTTTGTAAAGGCAAACCTCAACTGTCAGACTATTAAATCGTTTCTCAAGTTCCCAATTATTCTCAAGGTCATCTATTTGTTCATCGGTAAAATCATTATAAACATTTGAATAGAAAATATATTCTTGGTTTTCAAAGTCCATTTCAGGAAAGCCTTCTTCTTCCTTTTTAGGGTCGAAATATTTTAATGGACCAATATTAGGAAAAGAGGTTCCAATAGCTGACTTTGGAATGCCAAGATCATCAATGTGACTGATCATCTTATTTCGTAAACTATAATAAGGAATATGTGCCAGCGTAGAATCCCAACCTTGCGAAATCTTTCTAGGATACACAAGCAGGTTACCTAATAATAAAGTGCTAATCACAATCGTAAAAAGAAGTTTCTTTTGAGATTGGAGCAGGTCAGCTGTAAAAACACTGTACCACATTAATATACTTAATGAGAGAGTAATGGGCAACAAGTAACGATGCCCCAAGAGTCCTTGATGTAAAATTAAAACGGGGGCAATGAGCAATTCCGTAAAAGCTGCAAGAAGGAATAAGGCAAAATGTTTTTTATCCTTTAAAAAATTATCATTTTTAAATAAGGCTATTACAAGTACAATCCAGACTGCCAATCTTCCAAAGTCAATAAGACGCCAGACATATATACCTACATTTCTAAAAAAGCCCAATAGACTCACTCGATTAAAAGCAGAGGCCCATGCTGATTCCTCATGGTAACCTACCCATCCCGTATTTATGTAATGGAACACAAGAAAGAATAGTATGGTAACGATCGCGGGTATGTATACGAAGAGCTTTCTTATTTGATCTTTAAAGTTTGCTAATTTCCAATCTTTCCACAGGTCGAAGAGGATGATTGCCCCAAGTGTCATCATGCCTCTCATACTTATGAGACCTAAACCGATTGCTGCAATAATTTTGAGATTTGATCGATCTTCAAATACGGCGTAAATCGCCATAAGAAAGAAGAATACTAATATAATGTCTGGACTAATTAGAATGGCTTGGCCAATAAATATTGCATCAGCTAAAAAAACTAATATTAAATAATAGGCCTTGCTTTCATCAAGGAGATGTGTGCCAATTTTGAAAGTATATAATATGATTCCAAATAGAAAAGGAATCATGGCAAAATGACTTATCCATAGAGAAGGGGAGAACAGCTTCCAAAAGACGGCAAGGTACATTCCAAAAATAGGGGGATGACCAGAGTCAATCTCAGCAGGTAGTTTCCAATTAAACAATCCATTTTCAAATAATGCCCAGGCCTGCTTTGCGCCCAATTGATAGGTATCCCAAAAGAAAATATGGTTCCTGCAAAAAAAAATCACTAGGAATAAAAAACAATAAAAAGGATAAAGTTTTTTTATTTGCAAGGTTTAAGCACTGATACTACGTGCGTTTTGTTGTTCATTAAATTTATTTGCCCAGCAAGCTTTTACAAAAGCTACAAACAATGGATGCGGGTTTTCAACCGTACTTTTTAACTCTGGATGAAATTGAACACCAACGAACCATGGATGGCTTTCCAATTCTAATATTTCTACCAAGCCTGTTTCTGGATTTGTCCCTGTCGCTTTAAAACCGGCCGCTTTAAATTCCTCTAAGAAGGTATTGTTAAATTCATATCGATGTCTGTGTCGTTCTTCTATGTCTAGACAGCCGTAGGCATCGTGTGCTATAGAGCCTTTTTCAAGTTTGCATGCATAAGAACCTAGTCGCATGGTACCACCTTTCTTTTTTACTTCTTTTTGATCTTCCATTAGATCAATAACTGGATAAGGGGTTGTTTTGTCAACTTCAGTTGATGCTGCTCCTGAGAGAAACATCACATTATTTGCAAATTCAATCGCCGCAGTTTGCATACCAAGACAAATACCAAAAAATGGAATTTTCTTTTCTCGAATATATTTGATTGCTGAAACTTTGCCTTTGATGCCTCTTTCTCCAAAACCAGGCGCTACTAATACGCCATCTAATTCCTTCAAGAGTTTTTCTACTTGATCATAATCTCCCTCCAATTGCTCTGAATGAATTGGTATCACTTTAACCTTACACTCCGTTATGCCTGAAGCATGAATAAAAGATTCATAAATAGATTTATAAGCATCTTGCAGTTCATTGTATTTGCCAACTAAACCTATTTTTACCTCATACAAAGGGTTTTTAAGTTTGCCTAAGAAGTCTTTCCATTTTGAAAGATCTGGCTCTTGCTTTGATTCAAGTTTTAGTTTTTCTAAAACGCGTATGTCGAGTTTTTCCTTCAACATAAACAAAGGCACATCATAGATCGATTCTGCGTCTATGGCTTCAATAACTGATTGCATTTCCACATTGCAAAATAAAGCAAGCTTTTTTCTTATCTCTTTACTAATCGGATACTCTGTTCTACAAACCAATAAATCGGGTTGAATACCAGTATTCAAAAGTTCTTTAACCGAATGCTGCGTAGGCTTGGTTTTCAATTCCTTAGCAGCCTTTAAGTAAGGTATTAAAGTCAAATGAATAACAATGACATTTTCAGAACCTAGCTTCAAACGCATTTGTCTCAATGCTTCCAAATAAGGCAAAGATTCTATATCTCCCACGGTCCCACCAAACTCAGTTATAATCATATCGTACTCCTCACTTTGGCCCAAAATCATGGCCCTCCGCATAATTTCATCTGTGATGTGAGGAATAACCTGAACTGTTTTGCCTAGATAATCTCCTGCACGTTCCTTTTCTATCACTGTTTGGTAAATTCTTCCTGTGGTGACATTATTGGCTTGCGAAGTAGGGGTATTCAAAAATCGTTCATAGTGACCAAGATCTAAATCAGTTTCTGCACCGTCTTCTGTTACATAGCACTCGCCATGTTCATATGGATTTAGGGTGCCTGGGTCAACATTAATGTATGGATCAAACTTTTGAATGGTCACTTTGAAGCCTCTGGCTTGCAGTAACTTAGCCAAAGAAGCTGAAATAATTCCTTTTCCCAATGAGGAGGTAACCCCACCCGTAACAAATATATATTTGGTCATTACCGCATTTTTTATGTAGAAGTATTGCTACGGAATACAAAGGTATACATTGACTTTTGATTCGCAAAGTTAAATCAACATCATTATTTGCTCCAGTGAAATTTTTATTATTGCCAGGTCGTATTAAGCGTCATATTAAAGGAAATTATGGTCTATAGAGCCATGTAGTGCAACCTTTAAAGTTCAGAGGAATCGAATCAAGGTTCAACGAACAGCTCAAAAATCTAGCACAAAAAGAAAGCTGCAAGTCAAAAAGGATAGAAAGGAGATCAGAAATGCTGCCAAACGTAAAAGGAAATATACAGTTAGAAAGCCTAGGACCGCCAGATAAAACCTACTACACCAAACCATCAAAGTTTAAGGTTCAAGCAGCAACCAGCAACGAACAACAAGCAATGATCAACGAACAACCATCAAAGGGTTACGCTCATTATACTTTTGTAAATAAAGGAAAATCTTGGCTTCTTTAGATTCAGATTTAATAAAATGAGAGTATAAACGCTGATCATCTTTAATAAAAGCTCTCAGCGTATTCTCATTAAAATTAGCTACTTGCCCAGTTGACATTTTCATTATCCTTTGCTCTCTGACTAATCTGCCATTAGAACTTAATTGGTTATGGAAGGTATGACTCAATCTGTTTTCATTAGAAATGTAGTCTTCCACATTGAAATGACATATGTTTCCTATTATTCTTATACGAGTAAAATTAGCTTTTGATTTTTTTGAACCAGCTTGGTTGCCAAAGTAAATCTGAGATATGGTTCCAAAGGCATATTGAATATATGGTATTCCATCTACACAAATGCCCCAAAAATTTCTTCCATCAACTTTTCTTTCTTTCTTGTCCACATTACGTTTTTCAATATTTTTAATTTTTAACTGGTTGAAAAATTTAGAATCTCCCCAGACAATATCGTAATCATTAAAACTGACTGAAGGGGTATTCGATATAAAATCTTCATAGCTCGCATAAATACCGTCCTTAAACACAGGAATCTGATTTTGCGCATTTGATTGAACGATATTAAATATGGAGAGGAGCAGAACTGGTAGAAAGAATTGAAGTCGCATAGCAAGGATGTTAAACCATTAAACAAAAAAAAGGATCCTCAGTGTGAACTGACAGGACTGTAGGATTTTAATAGATAGGCTTAACGAGAGGCTTTGGCTTTCCTTTTATTCTGTGGTATACTGGATTGGGCAGACAAAATATGCTTTGTATTATAGTTCTAACAGTATATTTGGGAAAACAGTTTCCTGATAGATTAAAATTTTATATTTTTTTATATATTAGCTATAATGATAATGCCAGCGCTTGATATTATTCTCCTTTAATTGATGTGATTTATAAAAAATAAGCTCCTATTTTTTACTCCAATAAGTTAATCTAAGCCCATATTCTAAATTATTTATACTACTGGAATTGTTATGGACTGGCTCTTGACTTGTCAAAATATCCGACAATTCTACCCAATCTTGAGGCGCAATCCACTTATATCTTACAAAGTGTGATATCATTAATCTTTTCGAAACCTTTAAATCAAAACCTATACCGGCTACGACAGCGAAATTCAAGCTATTAACTGTTGATTTAGATGGTCGTACTCCCAAAGCATATTGCTCAATGCTTTTGTGAGAAAGGACAATTCCAGGTCCGGTTTGTATGTGAAAACCTCTTTTAAAATACTTTACATCTGCTCCAAAAGTCTCCTTTTTGCATTCTCCTTTTAAATTAAATATATAGATGTTGGAATTTATTAATAAGGCTATGTTGTGCAGCTCTATTGTTTGATACATTCTTTCTTGGTTGGGAAGAATGGTGTTGTCCCAACCAAAGGCTCGAAATTTCACATAATTCAATTCTGGTACTAAACTAATTCCGACCTTTTTGAAAGGGATGGAATAACTTAATCCAGCCATAGGTTGCCTAGTGAATTTGTAAATTGATCGGGGAGCTGTGAAAATATTTGCTGCAGTAATTATTTCATCTGGCGGCAATTGCATCATCGTATCCCATTTGTCAGCAGAGAAGGTAGAGGTACCAAAAAACGCTGATATTTGAGCTTGTATTTGAAATGTAATAAATACAGCAATGATTAATGTAAAAGCTTTTTTCATTTTGACTCTATATTTTGAATAGGATAAGTTAAATCCAAAGTCTAATTTTTATACCTAAAACCAAACTTAAGCCCAGCCTCTAAGTTTGTAATACTGCTTGAATTATTATCTACAGGCTCTTCCGCACCGTTTAAAGAATCATTCAACTTAATCCATTCTTGAGAAGCTAAGTACTTAAACCTTGCAAAAGGAGTAATCGTGAATTTATCAGTAAGACCAATATCTAAACCAGCACCAACCACAAAAGCAAAATTGAAATTGTCAGTAGTTGAAACTGTTTGCATGCCTGAATCTGCAGCAGTTTCATCTATCTTCTTTGAAGAATACACCACTCCTGGCCCCGCTTGAATGTGGAATCCTTTTTTGAAAAACCCGCCTTCCTTTCCAAAGGTTGGACAATCACAATCTCCCTCCAAATTAAATAAGTAAATATTGGTGTTTAGCAAAAAGGCAATATTCTGGACACTGATTTCAATATCCAATCTTTCCTGGTTTGACAATCTAAAGTTCTCATAACCAATACTTTTAAAAGAAGAATAATTTAATTCTGGCAGCAACCTCATCCCAACATTTGGGATTGGAATGGAATAAGTCAATCCATAAAAAGTTCCTAATCCTAAAGGCTCTAAGGACCCGCGACCACTTATCCCATTAAAGGGGATATCCATCATCTCATCCCACTTATCTGCGGAGAATGTAGAAACGCCGCCTAATACGGATATTTGAGCTTGTAATTGAATGGCAATAAGTATAGAAAATACGAATGTGATGGTTTTTTTCATGTTGATCGTTTAATTTGAAACGGAAATGTAAAAATAATATTTTCTTCTAGGCGACAGCTTAATTTTGGAAAACATATCTTTGGGCTCAATTTAGAATATTTTGAAGACAAAAGACGGTAGAAAGGATAAAGTAAAGGTCATAACGCTTGGTTGTTCTAAAAACCTTGTAGATTCTGAAAATATCATCACCCAATTGAAAGGGAATGATATCAATGCAGAACATGAAGGCTTATTGGACGATGCCAATGTTGTAGTCATAAATACCTGTGGATTCATCGATCGTGCAAAAGAAGAGTCTGTCAATACGATTTTAGAATATGCAGAGGTGAAAAGCAGGGGAGATATCGACAAACTCTATGTGACTGGTTGCCTGTCTGAAAGATATAAGAATGATCTTGAAAAAGACATTCCTGAGGTAGATGCCTATTTTGGAACAATGGAATTGCCCGGCCTATTGGCAAAATTTAATGCCGATTATAAGCATGAACTTATTGGAGAGCGTTTTATAACTACGCCAAAGCATTACGCCTATTGCAAAATTTCAGAAGGATGTAATCGAACTTGTTCTTTTTGTGCCATCCCCTTGATGCGTGGAAAACACGTTTCTAGGACGATAGAAGATCTTGTAAAAGAAGCTGCTAATCTGGCTAAGAATGGTGTCAAAGAATTGATGTTGATTGCTCAAGAGCTAACTTACTACGGCCTTGATATTTATAAAAAAAGAAGCCTGCCTGAACTTTTACACGCACTAGCGGATGTAGAAGGCATTGAATGGATTAGATTGCATTATGCTTATCCTTCAAAATTTCCGAAAGAGATTTTTGATGCGATGGCTGAGCGAAAGGAAATTTGCAATTATCTAGATATCCCATTGCAGCATGCAAACAACGGAGTGTTGGATAGGATGCGAAGACAAATTACCCAAGAAGAAACCAAGGAGCTCATTAATTATGCTCGAGAACGCGTACCTGAGATTGCCATAAGAACAACAATGCTGGTTGGCTTCCCACAAGAAACGGATGCTGAATTTCAAGACCTAGTCGACTTTGTAAAAGAAATACGTTTTGAAAGAATGGGTGTTTTTCAATATTCCCACGAAGATGGAACACTGGCTGAAGAGTTTGAAGATGACGTTTCTGCTGAAACAAAACTAGAACGATCGAATACCTTGATGGCTGTACAACAAGAAATCTCTTTCGAAAAAAATCAAGAGAAAATTGGAACAGAATTAAGGGTATTGATAGACAGAAAAGAAGGCGATTCTTTCATAGGCCGATCTGAATCAGATTCTCCAGAAGTCGACAACGAGGTAATCATCGATGCGAAGAAACACTATTTGAGAGTAGGTGACTTTGCGAATGTGAAGATCATTGATGCGCTGGAGTATGATTTGATTGCTGAACCGGTAGAGGTAAAGTAGAAGGCTTAATTGGGAAGCAGCGAAAGTAGAAAATAAAGCAAAAGGTAAAAGTTTTCTTTGTGAGATTTGGGCCTGAAAAAGAAACAGAATGCTTTGATTGTAGAGCATCTTTGGCAATAATAAGTTGGAACGCGAAGTCTCACAAAGAAGCACAAAGGCTCGCAACGATTTAATTGGAATTAGCATCCATCTATCCCAAGAAAAGTTTATTTAGAAAACTAACTTAGCGCCGTGAACCGCATTTTTCGCTGTGAACCGCCGTGCCCCAAAAAACATGTCTTCAAGTTATACGAACTTTTCATAAGCTGGGACGCAGAGCTTGCAAAGAAGCACAAAGTCCCGCAACGATTTTATTGGAATTGCTACACATTTGTTCCAAGAAAAGTTTAGTTAGAAAGCGCAATTGAGCTGTAACTTCAAACTTACTTTTCCAATTTCTCTTTAGCATTTATTTTTTACTTTATCTGCTTCTGCTTTAAGCTTTATTACCTTTAATAATGCTATTTGAAGCTTTCAGCTTCAAATCAACGCACCACAAACACCTTCCCCAAATGATTAAACGACCGCCCCTCAATACTCAAGAAATAAACACCCGCCGGAATACTACTAACAGACTCCAACTCAATGGTCCCTTGATCAAAAGCAATCAATTGAAAATTTTCGACAAGCACACCTGAAACGGAATACAAATTGATTTGTAGGTTGTTTTTTTCTTCCAAATTTAAGCGAATAAAATCTCCGCTTTGGAAAGGATTAGGATAAGCTATTTCTATTTCAATATCCGGAAGAATCTCTTGTTCTTCCGGAACAGCTCCAACATCTAAGTAGAGCATAAAGCCATCATGGTCAGAAATTCTAAATCCATTTGAATCATTCACCAAATTTAGTTCCGGACTGTCCGCATTGCCTCTGCTAAAATGAAAGTCAGAAACCTTCATCCCGTCCAACTCTCCAACAAGGCAATGATCTATCATTTGAATGTTTCCATTAAATACATAAGAGTATCTTTCTTCTGGAGCCGTGAACTCTTCTGATATATTTCTAAGCGGAGTTTCAAGAATAGAAGTCTCAATTTCAAATGCGGCCCCTAAAGAACTGCTGCCTCTAATTTGATTGACAATATCGACATAACCATCCGAAAATTGAAAAGCATTAAAATCACCAAGGACAATTATATTTCGATTTTGCACTTGAAGACTCTTAACCATCTCCGTTACCGAAATTGCCTGTTCGTGCCTTTTCGTTCTAACAAAAGTGGAAGAGTTTCCTTCTATCCCATTTAAAGAACGCATATGCAAATTAAGAATGCTGATGTTTTGCCTTTCTGGTGTATTGACTTCAGCCTTCAAAAGTAGGGGAGGCCGATCGTGTTTTCTCCCACCGACTGTCAAGGTTTCAAAAACACCCAATTGTTCCGCTTCAATTTTTGAAATGGTCTTTCGGGTTAAGTAAGCATTGTAGATGTCAGCTCCAGATTCAAATATCCAAACCTTATATTCCATAGTTGGATCCAAGGCTAAGATGGCATCTCGAATATCATCCATTTCACTTTTGCCACCCATTTCTTGAAAAGCCATGATGTCAGGTCCTCCAAGAACTTCTACAATGTGTTTCGATAATTTATGTAAACGCTTAGGATAATTAAATTCAAAATTGTAAAACCTTAGTACGTTCATACAAGCAATGGTTAGCTCAGTATCTTTTCTCGCAGGAAGTGTTTCAAAGGTTCTTTCCTCAATTTCATATTCAATAGGCCATAACTGATAAATTGAACCCGCTTGAACGATGATGCCTTTTCCCGATATTTTAGAACCTGAAAAAACATTTAGTTCTCTGGGTCCTCCAAGCGCATGTGGAATCAAACCGATCCGCTCATTATTTCCATCCCACTCAAGAAATCCATTCGGTGCCGGATACTCCACTCCAGCTTCTCGTTCTGGCCTTTGTGTTTTTGCGGAAACGATTAGTCTGCCTTCTGAATCAGAAGGGGAGGCAATCCATATGTCTTCAAAATCTACCAATGCATTCTCAACTGACTCAAGATCATGCACAGATTTATTTTCTCCAGATGGAAAATTATCAGATAAATTTATTGCCTCTGGGCTAGAAGAACTTGAACTGACTATTTCTAATTGCTCAAGTAGCAGGCTGGTATTTCCGGATTGTTCAAGGAGCATACCTGAGACATTTACAAGATCACCTACTTGAGGTAAATTTATATTGTTTTCAGCCAATACCACCAATCCTTCTGAAGTAAGTGGATCTAAATCAGCATTTTTAGGAGTAGATTGGATAAAGAAAAGGCTGTTGCCAACTGCTGTAACGATGTTCTCAGTAGTATAGATTTCAACTTGATCATAGCTGCTTATATTGCCTTTCCCTTGAATTTCCCAAATTGCTACCACTTCTTGTGCTTGTAAATTAACAGGCATAAAGCCTACGATAAAGCACAAACTTGTAACTATAATAGCTGATATCTTCCTACTTCTAAGCATAGGACAGCAAATTATCTAAACTTTTTGGATTAATATTAAACAATTTGAGAATCTTTCTATTACTTACAATATGGACTACGTAGAAAAATCAATATTTTCAAAAACAATGAATCCTTTTGTTCAAGCAGGGATAATTCTAGCAGGTGCTATCGTTTTCATGTTGCTTAGCAAAGTATTGTCTTCTTCAAGTAATGATGCACTTTTAGATACAGCTTGGACCATTTCTGGGGCCTCCATGTTGTTTTTTACCATTTTCAATTCAGTTTTCAGTTTATCAGCCAAGGAGATTAACAACTATTGGACAAAATCGATCATAAGTTTTTTCGGAATAATGTTACTCACTGGCCTAGCAGCTTATTTGATTTCTGGCCTATCTATAGAGGAAGTTGGGAATTTTAAATGGATATATATTGTGATTGGAGTGGGTTATTTGGTCTTTGTTAGCATTATTGGATTCATGCGAACAATAGTGGCTTTCGCCCAAAAGGAAGAATGGAATCAACCCAAACAAAGAAGGAGAAAAAAATGACGTGCGGAAACATTATTCAAATAAAAGTATATGTTTATTTGTCAATTCACAGGATTATAATTGTTCCCGCCGTCAATATGTTTATCTGAATCCGATACCTCTACGCTTATCTTCTGTCTGTTCCATTAACTTAAATCCAGAAACATCCGATCTGTGAATCGTATGGATCAACATCCAATCTCTGTCGTTATGTGGAACATCTGCCATTCTCAGATTTTGTCTCTTTATAGCCTCTGTGACGATTTTTCTGATCGTACGCGCATTACCGAAGTATTTGTGTTTGCTATCTATTAGCTTATTTATGTATTGCTTCATGTGATTCTCGGCCTCATCATCCAATTTCAACTCCTCCTTGTCCAACATCATTTTAGCAATCAACAACAACTCTTCTGCAGAGTAATCTTGAAATCCAAATTGCTTGTCAAATCTCGACATCAATCCGGGATTTGCTTCTAAGAAAGTTTGCATCTCAACTGGGTAACCAGCAACGATAACCATGAACTCTCCTCTGTGATCCTCCATCATCTTTAGCAAGGTCTCTATGGCTTCTCGTCCAAAGTCACCTTGTCCACCTTTTACCAAAGAATAAGCTTCATCTATAAACAAACCGCCGCCCATTGATTTTTGGATCAGGTCTGCTGTCTTAATAGCCGTTTGTCCAACAAATCCGGCCACCAAAGATTTTCTATCACACTCTATTAAATGTCCTCTTTCTAAGATACCCAAGGCTTTATACAATTGGACAAGAATTCTTGCCACAGTCGTTTTACCAGTACCAGGATTTCCCTTAAATACCGTATGTAATGAAAAGGCCTTTCTTATGTCTCTATCAATGTCTTTATAATACCTAACCAACTTGACCATCTCATCAACCTCTTGCTTGATCTCTGATAAACCTACCAAATCATGCAATTGTGATAAAGAGGTTTGAAGCAGTTCTTCATCAATAGGCATTTCGACAGAAGTGCTTCCTGCTTGATTGAAAACTTTTTCCAAATCTTTAGTGGTCAATGTTGACAAGGCTGCCTCTTCCATAGTGTTAGGATCATTGTCTGAAGACATCAATCTCAAAGCCATGTTTTGCTTTGCCTCTTCTATCAAACCATTTATAAATCTTGCATTTCCAAATTTGTCATCTCGATTTCTGTAGATTTCAAAAATCCTTTTATTGATAAATTTCAATGCCTCTTTGTCGATGTATACGCCTCGCTTTTCTGCTGTGAAATCAGCGATTTCCATTAGCTCCTCTGGTGTGTAGTCTGGGAAGGTAATAATGTTTTTAATTCTTGAACTTAAGCCTGGATTTGAATCCAGAAAGTTTGCCATTTCTTTTGGATAACCTGCACAAATGATAGCCAAATCACCAGGTCCGTCTGACATTTCTTTTAGTAGTACTTCGATAACTTCTCTACCAAAATCTTTTCCATCATTGCCTCTATTGGTCAAAGAATAAGCTTCGTCAACAAATAGAATTCCACCTCTTGCTTTTTCAATTGCCTTCTTCACTTTTGGTGCGGTCTGTCCTATGAATTCCCCAACTAGATCTGCACGACCTACCTCAAAAACTTTTCCATGAGAAAGTAAGCCCAAACTGTGGTAAATCTTACCAAGCATATTTGCTACCGTCGTCTTACCCGTACCAGGATTCCCCTTAAATACTGAATGAAGATTTAGTGGCTGGTCTTTTTCTAATCCTTTTTCTTGTCTTATTTTTAAGAACTTCAAATATGTTGAAAGTTCGTTGATTTGTGCTTTTACAGTTTTCAAACCAATCAATCCCTCTAAGTCTGATTTTGCATCGTCAAAGGTTACAGCCTCCGTGCCTGGTATCAAAACACCAGATGGAGATTTTGTATTGGTAAAGGATAAGGATCCATCAAAAGCTTCATCTTCTGTTCCAACTTCAAAAGGAACAATGGCCAAGACTTGATCCATGAAGATAACTTCAAGGGTGTAGTTGTCCGGAAACCAATAGCCGACATTGTCAGAACCGTAGCCTGTATCTAGGATTATTTCTCCATGATGCTTTTTTATTTCTCTAAAATAGCTCATAAATGCTTTGTGTTGACCTGCATCATTGTAGAAATTAAAATGCAACTCTAAAGGAAAACTTTCATCCTTGAATTTATTTTCTAAACAAAGTTCTACATTGATGTATCTCAACTTATCGGTAGCAAAAGTTTTTAGATAAACCCTGTTATCGATAGGCATCCCTTCTCTTGCAGATTCAAAAAGCTTAATTGTTTTAATATTGAAGTATGGATTTTTTTCTGGTTTTGCTTGCCCTCCATTAACGATGTGAAAATCTGCAGATCCGATCTTTACACCATCAAAACTCACTTCCCATTCGAAGACGCCTTTCTTCCACCAACCTGGCTCCGGAGTGCCCCAGCCTTCTCTAACGTAAATGATGTTTTTAGACTTGCTTATTAAGACTTGTTTGTCCAAGCTGCAAAGTTCTTCACCAGTATCTCTGTTTTTGCAAACAAAGTTTAAACTGGCTTCCCAATCTGCTTCATCAAACATTTTATTGTAAAAGGATAATTCGCAATATAGATACCTACTTTCGGATTGATCAAAGACCTTGCGGTACTTTTTTTGATCATGGTATAGATTCTCCTTAGATCCAAAAACCTTGATATCTTTTACCTTGTAATTGATTACTTTTTTATCATCATTCTCATTCAATAGCATATCATTTGATTTATTACATTCATTTCTATGCTTTGCTAGAGAAAATTTCTTGCCAAAATTGAGTAATTCTGTTAAGTGTATTGTTAGGAGGATGAGAT
>CALIIW010000291.1 GCA_938018185.1 uncultured Saprospiraceae bacterium | reverse complement strand
GTAATTTGAAAACGGCCAAGGTTTGTTCATTCGTTTTGCTCTAAATATAACTTTAGGAATAACTACCAATAATCTAAATATATTTTTGACCACATGACCAAAACTGTACTTTCTAGATAATTCAAATGCGCTTACATCCCTGTATCCTTTTGTTACTTCCCAGAAACTCATCGTTGTTCCAAAGGTTGTCCAAATTTTGACGACTCCTTCTCCATAGATTGAGGTATCACAATTAAAAACAACATGGGCGATGTCATGGCATCTTATAAAGGTCTCGCCTTTTTGAGACATTTTTTTTTCGGAGAAATATTTCCTATTTTTTTTATAAAATATATTTAAGCCTTCTTTGAGTGTAATATTATCTTTCATTTTGACAACTAAATGTAATACTTTTCAAATGTAACTATGTGATGCTTAATAAAAAACTAAGTTATTCTGTACTAAGATTTGTACTAGCATTTATTTTATGTATTAACTCTTCCAACTATTAGCTTTTATCAAAAAAAATTCATGTTATGGTTTAATCTGCTTACAGTTTTATAATTTAGATTGTGATTTCTTTGTATAAATTTATCATATTACCATTTCTCTAAATTTTATACCTAGCGCTCTTTGAGCTTCATGTACTTTTTGCATTTCACCAGGTATGATTAAGGCTATGGACTGCCCTCTTTTGCCACCTCTGGCAGTTCTGCCAGATCGATGGGTGTAATAGTCCAGTTGGTCAGGCAACTGATGGTGCAGGACAAAACTAAGGTTGTTTACATCAATCCCTCTTGCTGAAACATCGGTAGAGACTAATACGCTCAGTTTTTCATTTTTAAAAGCACGCATGACTTTGTCTCGTTCTTTTTGCTTCATATCCCCTTCTAAGGCGGCAACAAAAAAACCTTCGGCTAGTAAATGTTTTGTCAAAGCATTTGTCCCTGCCTTGGTTCTACAAAATATTAGGCCTCGCTCTTTTTTTCTCCTTTTAAGAATCCTCGAAATTATTTCTACTTTATCTTTTATTTTAGTTTTTATGTAATGGTGAGAGATGTTTTCGTTTACTTTGGATTTCTTATCTATAGAAATTTTAATGGCGTTTGGAGAAAGGTAGGTTTCTACAATCTGTTTAATTTCCGGAGGCATTGTAGCAGAAAACAACCAAGTATTTCTTTTAGCTGTGTTGTGTTTGAGAATTTTGTTTAAATCTTCTTTAAAACCCATGCTCAACATTTCATCTGCTTCATCTAGGATTAAAGTTTTGACATTTGAGATATCCACTGATTTTCGCTCAATCAAATCAAGTAAGCGCCCTGGTGTAGCCACAACAATATGTGTTGTCCTTCTCAAGGCTTTCATTTGCTTCTCTATTTTTTCTCCACCATAGACGCCTTCAACAAAAATCTTATCCTTACAATATTTGGTAAACTTGAAGAGCTGCTTTTTTATTTGTTGGACCAACTCGCGAGTTGGCGCTATAATGAGGCCTTGTACTTCTGGTTTATCGGTGTCTATCGTATTCAATATTGGTAAACCGAAAGCAGCCGTTTTTCCAGTTCCAGTTTGAGCCAAACCAATTAGATCTGTTTTAATCTCTAATAGCTTCGGTATGACAGCCTCTTGAATCTTAGTAGGATTGACAATTTCGAGTTCTTTGAGCGCTTTAATGTAGGCTTTATTGATCCCTAAGTCAGCAAAGGTTGTCATAATGTTTAATTTGCCGTAAAAGTAGGATGTAAAGCGGACAATACGTGCTTTTACAAGGAATAATTAGTTTTTAACAAGTGCTTGAAATCCTCCATATACCATTCGGCTTGCGTCAAATATCATTTTGGATGACTGTGTCAAGGGCTCAACTAAGTCTTTCATCCTAGGATCAGTAGGAACTTGTTTATTTGCTAAATCACGGTCCTCCTTTGAAGCGAAGACAACCCAGCCAAAAACTACGGCTTCTTCTTCTTTGGCGTCAACAAGATCTAAGAAAGAACGGGTGCCTTCTAAAGTAAGGTCTTCCCCAACATATTCAAAATAAGCGAGTGCGCCATATTCCTTCCATATACTAGCTACTTTCTCTGCAATCGTCCTATATTCTTCTAGGTGAATTTTTGGAATAGGAAAGACGAATCCATCAATGTAATTTGTCATGCGTATGTGTGTTATTTTCTTGATTTTATGAGTTCGAAAATAGTCTTATCAAAAGTTCTCTTAGGGATTAGCATTCATAAATTCATTCACACAATTTAAAAACTTTCTATTAATAAGTCTTCTATTCTCTAAAAAAACTCATACAGCCTAAAGAATAATCATTGATAGAAAATTTACTGATCTCGCCATTCAATCCTCTCTCAAATTTTAAAT
This sequence comes from uncultured Saprospiraceae bacterium, assembly GCA_938018185.1. Classification (GTDB taxonomy): domain Bacteria; phylum Bacteroidota; class Bacteroidia; order Chitinophagales; family Saprospiraceae; genus JALZVN01. The sequence goes on along the minus strand of CALIIW010000291.1, from coordinate 23,948 downwards.
AACCATCATGTGCGGAGTTAAAAACATCTGCCATCAAGGGATCAAATTGACTAATCATTTTTTCACCCAAAAAGATTTGTAATTTGCCCTCATTAGTTTTTAAGTCGTAGGTAGCATCTAGTTCATCAGAGTGGTATTTTCCAGTAAATGCAATTAATTGTTCTTTTGATAGATCAACAGCTTGAAATTCTATAAGTGTAATTGGAGGTCGCTGACCAATTCGATAGTACATGGTTTTTTTATTCCCTTCCGTTCCAAAGCGAACCGTATTTCTATTACTGCCATACATTTTCCTAAATTCACTTTTTCCAATTGGCATTAGCTTAGCATCATCATGTTCGCCATCACTAAAATACAGGTCTCCATCTTTGAAATAAATCTTGTAATCATAACCGATACCGTAGCTGAAATACAAACCGCAAAATTGCTTTTTTTCTTTGTCAGAAAGTTTCACTTTTGAATTTGTTGCTATGGGTGCTGCCACCTTCGTTGGAGTCTTGTCATTTTTTAAAAGTAAGTTATTGATTTGTACCGCTTTTCCGATAGCTCCTTTGTCTACATTATTGCCCATTGCAATAACAGAAAGATTTTCTTCAGGAGTATGCAAAAACATGGCAGTTGCGCCACCAAACCATCCGTTGTGTGCTACAACATCGCGTCCTTTTACGTTTGCATGTTCTAAACCTAGAGCGTAGGACATTTCGTCTCCATTATTTAAAATACCTCTAGTGAATAATTGATCCATGAATTTTTCATTTCCGCCAATTTTGCTTGCGCGAAAATTTTTCATCCATTTAATCATGTCATTTGCAGTAGTATACAATCGACCATCACCGCAAGCAGTAAAGTTGAAATTTTGTTTTAGTTTATATTCTTCATTCTCTGTACCATATAACAAAGCTCTGTTCTTAATAATTTTTTCTTTGTCTTCATAATAAAAAGTATTATTCATGCCTAAAGGAGTGAAGATATTTTGCTTAGCAAATTCACCAATGGACATGCCACTCACCGCTTCTACGATGAGTGCCAAGGCAAGATAATTAGAATGGGAGTACCTATAGTCAGAACCTGGTGTAATGGTCAATTCCTTTTGTTTTTGCAAGAGATCAAAACCAGCTTTATTATCAAAATCAATGTGTTGGCTGCGGCCTGTCATCTTTATAAGATCCAAATAGTCTCTCAATCCACTAGAATGATGAAAGCAATGACGAATGGTTACTTCTCCTTTCTCATAGTTTGGAAAAGTAGTCAAGTATTTCTGGATGGGGTCATCTAAAGATAGTTTGCCTTCACTTTCCAATAATAGAATTGCGGTAGCAGTAAAGTGCATGGCTACTGCTGCAACTTCAAAAACACTTTCAGTTGTTACTGCAATTTCATTTTCTAAATTGGCAAATCCAAATCCCTTTTGGTAAAGCATTTCACCATTACAAAAAACAGCTGCTGCCGCACCAGGTTCTCCCTTATACTCAAGAAACAAGGAATCAATCTTTTGCTCGATTTCCGGATTGAAATCAATTTGAGTAATTCCAACTATTGGTAGAATAAAAAGTAATGTAATAAAAGAAAAGAATGTTTTCATTAGAGTTTTTTTTTAGAGATGGAATACCTTGATTTGAATTTAATTTACCATATAAACAAGTAAGAGCTTCCATAAAAATTGATATTGTTAAACTTATATATCGAAATATATAAACGTTCGATGATAAATATTTGAAATGTATACGAATGAGGGGAAAGTGTATAAGAATGAATGAATTTATTATTTTGACGAGACAAACTCTTTAGAAATAAGCAAGCAGTACATTAAGCTGTGACTTGTTGAAAATTTGCAAATCATTTTCCTTTACCATAGAGGGATTCAGTTGATTCTTACAAGTCCAATTAAGTGAAAATTGCATAGTATCGATTAATGTAAGAATACCAAATAGCTATTGGATCATTAGTCCTGCTATGTTTCAATTTCCCATAAAATCGTTGCGAGACTTTGCGCTTCTTGGTGTAGCTTAGCGTCCCAGCTTATTCAGTTCAGATAATTGGAACAAATGTTTTTTTCGAGTCACAGCGGAGTAAAGGCTGAAATTGGCGGTTGATGGCGTAGCTATACTTCCTATACATTATTGACACAAAAGAATACGAAAAAGTACTCTTTCATCTATTTTGTACGTCTAAAGTACATAATGAAGGAATTTAAAAACATTAAGGCTTTTAAATACTTCAATCTAATAATCAAAACACGAAATAAATATGTCAATTAATCTTCTACAAACATTAAAATCAAAGGTAGGTGGTAAGCTAGCTGAACATTCTGCCGCATTTTTTGAGGAAGAGCAAAAAAATACGGATTCCGCTGTTGATGGTACGTTTGCAGCAATACTTGCTGGAATGATACAGCGAGTGAGCACTGATAAAGGTGCTAAGGACCTGCATAGTATATTGAAAAACGAAAAGGTTAGAGAATACGAACTAGAAAATATATTTACAAGAAGCCCTCAGACAGTGAACGGACTTGTTAATAGAGGGACGCATTTCTTGCCAAGCCTATTTCCAACCAAATTGAGAGAAGCGACCAATGCTGTTGCAGAAGCAAGTAAGGTGACAAAACGGACTTCTTCTAAAATGGCAAAGATCAGTGCCCCGTTAATGCTTTCTACTTTAGGTCAACATATTCAAGATAATAAGCTTAGTGTCGATGGTTTGAAAAGTTTGCTTAATGGACAAAAGACTGCAGTCCAGTCTGCATTGCCAACTAGCTTCATCGAGGCATCTGAGTTATCTACTTTTGGATGGGTGAAAAAAATAGTAGTTAAAGAAGAACCTAAGCCAAAAAAGGTGAAAGAAGTAAAAGCCGATACAGGCAATGCTGAAGTGGCTAAGGATGTAAAGCCCAATGCTGGCAATACTAATAAAGGCAAGAAAGTTGCAGCAGCAGCAGCAGCACCAATCGCAAAAGCTGCAGCGAAAGTTGAAGGTGCAGCTGCAGGTGGAATGGGGTTTCTTAAGTGGTTGTTACCATTTTTAGCTGGTTTAGGATTGACATGGTTTTTATTGACAAAAGGGTGTGCCGGAGCGGAACTTCCTAAAGTTGCAGATGTCGTTCCTAGTACGACGGCGATAACTGAAGTAGTTAAAGAAACAGCAGCAGTTGCAACCAGTGCATTTGGAAAAGTTAACGATGCAGCTATGGGCCTTCTTGATAATATCAAGTTTGGAGCTGGTTCTGCAGGGGAGCAAATGATGGCTTTTATCAAAAATGACGCAGGTTCAGAAGAAGGTAGGTTTAGATTTAAAAACTTAAATTTTGCTTCTGGTAAAGCTACAATATCAGGTGAGTCAGGTTCAGAAGTTGATAATTTAGCTTCTATCCTAAAAGCATATGAGGACATCAAAGTGAAAGTTGAGGGTTATACAGATAGTCGAGGTAAGGCTGATTCTAATAAAGCTTTGTCTCAAAGAAGAGCAGAAGCGGTAAGAACAAGGTTGATCGCAGCAGGTATATCTGATGAAAGAATCTCCACAGAAGGTTTTGGCGCAGCTAAGCCAGTCGCGACAAACGATTCTGCAGAAGGTAGAGCAGAGAATAGAAGAATAGAAGTTGTGATGGTGAAGTAGGTCTTTACTTTTCAGTTTTAGAATAGAAAAAAGCAAGATGCCGTTGGTGTCTTGCTTTTTTTTTGCTGTGGCTGAACTTTTTATTACAATACCAAAATGAAAGTCTTGAAGAAAATTAAATGAAGGAACCAAACAAGGTCTACTAAGTCAAAAGCTATCCGGACATAGACTTTTAAGATTTTGGAATTCTTCTAAGTCGGCCTCAGATCGTTCACTTGGTTATTGAAGTCTTATTAATGCAATACCGCACATCACTTGTCCGAAAACGAACAATATTGTATAATACTAATTATGTAAGTATTTGACTTTCAGTTATTCAAAGTTTGGCATTCTCATTGGACTTAGGAGGTAGACAATCTTTTTATAACAAAAAACTTTTTACCAATGCGAAATCTAAAAATCATATTGCTCCTACTTACTTTTTACACAGTAAATACTCAAGCGCAAACCAATGTAAACTCCTCTGATCAAACCAGAACCATTGAAATTAACAATGAAAACGGCTCGCTCTATATCTCCTTTGTAAATGATGTTATCATCGCCTTCCTTGTAAATGATAAGCCAGTTGCAAAAGATCGTTATAGTGCGTATCAAGACATCATCGATGATTTTTCTGGAGTGGAAGAGGAGTCACACAGTCCGCCAGTACCTAATGCTCCTGATACCGATGATAACCAATCAGAAAGATTACATGAGGCACTTACTGCTTTCTTGATGAATGCAGGTGTCATTGATTCATATAAAAAGTACAAGGTTCAGCTTAAAAGAAAATCACTGGAGGTGAACGATAAAAAAACTGCCATTGAAATACATAAGGCCTGTTTGGATATTTTTAATGAGATATACGGGCATACACTTAATTTTAAAAGTGCAGTGAAGTTTAGAAGATTTGGTGAAAATTTTATTTCTACTGTGAGGATTGAAGATTAAATACCATTTAAGGGTATATAAGAAGGTGAGCAAAATCATATAAGGCCCACAGAAAGGCGTATTTTGAAGACATCAAAATACGCCTTTATCTTAATTGGTAACGAATAGTTTTTCAATTTATCGTGTTTTATTGCCCTTAGAATTAGAAATCTTCCTTGTTATATTTAGAGTAGTCAAAGCTTTTAGATGTAAAAATATCAGAAGAAAGCCTTGGCAATTAATTTTTGCAAAGGCTTTCTTTAATGTCAGAACACATTTACTTTTTTCTGACCTGTTTTATTAGCTCCAATGCTGCAGCGACATTTTCCTGAAGAAGTTTATAGTTCTTTTCATTGACAATGTCTTTACTTATTAGTTTAGACCCCATCCCAACGCAAGTTACACCAGCTCCAAACCAGGCGCTTAAGTTTTCTTTGGTAGGACTTACACCGCCAGTTGGCATGATGCTGGTCCAACCTTGAGGACCTTTTATTGCTTTTACAAAGTCTGGCCCATAGATACCACCTGGAAACAATTTCACAATTTCACATCCCAATTCCTCCGCACGGCATATTTCCGTAAGGGAGCCACATCCAGGTGACCAAAGTACTTTCCTTCTATTACATACTATAGCGATATCTTCTCTCAAAACCGGTGTCACAATAAAGTTTGCCCCTAAGGCCATATACAAGGAAGCAGATGCTGCATCAGTAACTGAACCAACTCCTAATATCATGCCTGGTAAAGAATCATTGACAAACTTAGATAGTTCTCCAAATATTTCATGAGCAAAATCACCTCGGCTGGTAAATTCTAAAAGTCTAGCACCTCCATCATAGCATGCTTTGGTAACTTGTTTTGCAACACTAAGATCCCTATGATAAAACAAAGGAACTAAGCCCGTGCTTTCCATAGTTTGGGCAACATGTAATCTTGAATATTTAGCCAAAAGTTTTCTTTTTAAAAATTAATTTACAAACTAAGCAATAACAAAAATAATGCATTCTAAATCTAGCGAGATACTCTTCCACTTGCATCCCCACCCATCAATTTTTCTACTTCTTCTATGGTGACTAAATTGGCATCACCCAAAATTGTATGCTTTAAACAAGAAGCAGCAACTGCATAATTCAAGGCGATTTGGTCATCATCAGGATAAGTCAATAAACCATAAATAAGTCCCCCCATAAAACTATCCCCACCTCCTACTCTATCTACTATGTGTGTAATATCATACGTAGGAGCAGTGAACAAGGTTTTGCCATCATATAAGACTCCTGACCAAGTATTATGTGAAGCTGACACAGAGCCCCTTAAAGTTGTAATTACTTTTTTGGCTCTAGGAAACATCTTCATCAACTTTTTCAATACAGACAGATAAGCTTCTCCATCAACTGAGTCTCCGTGTGTAACATCTACTCCGTCTGGATGCAGGCCAAAGTGCTTTTCGGCATCTTCCTCGTTTCCCAATATTATATCACAGCCAGCAACTAATTCAGGCATAACATCTATTGGCTCTTTTCCATATTTCCATAGTTTCTTCCTATAATTTAGGTCTGTAGAAACAGTTATTCCCATTTTATTGGCAACTTGTATTGCTTCCAAACAAGCGTCTGCTGCTCCTTGAGAAATGGCAGGAGTTATTCCTGTCCAATGAAACCAACCAGCATCTTTGAATACATGTTCCCAATCAATCATTCCTTTTTCAATTGTTGAAATAGCTGAATGGGCGCGATCATAAACTACTTTACTCCCTCTACTTACTGCTCCAGTTTCTAAAAAATATATTCCCAAACGTTCTCCTCCGCGCAGGATATTGTGCGTGGCTACATTTCGTTTTCTCATTTCCATTAAAGCACAATCTCCAAGATCATTTTCTGGAAGACGCGTGACAAACTCAGATGGAATTCCATAGTTGGCAAGTGAAACTGCAACATTACTTTCGCCACCCCCATATATTACATCAAAATTATCGGTCTGAGAAAAACGTTTGAATCCTGGAGGACTTAGTCTTAGCATAATCTCTCCAAAGGTGACAACTTTTTTCATTTTTAATAATCTATTATTTAAAAAAGCAAAGGCTAAGTATCAATAGTATGAGACTTAATTCCTTTGATATTCTAGCAAGTCAAAATTGCTACATATAAAGGTACCCTATTGTATTATACGATCCTTCAATCAATTTGATATTATATTCCTAAAGCCTGGCCTCCACCAATTTGGATTGTTTCTGCTGTCATGAAAGAAGCATCTTTGCTAGCTAAAAAAGCTACAACGCCGGAAACATCTGTTGGTTGACCTAATCTACCTAGCCATATGTTGTTGGCCCAAGAAGCAAAAACTTCTGGCTTGGTTGACTTAATTTGTTTGTGAAATGGCGTGTCAATTGTACCAGGTGAAACTGCATTTACTCTAATACCATATTCAGCCAAATCTTTAGCCAAAGCTCTCGTAATAGCATGAACTCCAGCTTTAGATGTACCATAAATCCCAGCTCCAGGTCCTCCTGCATTCCAAGCTGCATTTGAGGTAAAGTTAATTATAGAAGGATGCTCCCCCTTTTTCAGAAAAGGAATGGCAGCGCGAGATGCAAAAAAAACAGAGTCTAAGTTTAAAGCCATTACCTTTTTATAAAACTCCGTTGTCATTACCTCGAATCTTGATCGTCCACCAAGTCCACCAGCATTGTTTACAAGCGTATCAATTCTACCATATTTTTCACCAATTTTGGTAATGTTAGTAGTTACAGCTTCCTCATTTGTAACATCAAAACCGCAATACTCAGCAGTAATGCCAAGTGCCGTAAGCTCTTTTACTCTTTCCGCTCCTTTGTCATCTTGTATACCGTTTAAAACAACCTTAAAGCCATCCAAACCTAATCTCTTAGCTACTTCAAAACCAATTCCTCCAGTTGCTCCTGTGATAAGGGCAACTTTTCCGTTTAATTCATTCATCGTTTAATAATTTATGTTTTTATATTTCTAATTTAATTCTTACTAATTTTCTACAAGTTTTACTTTTCTAATAAAAAAGAAAATAGCCAATACACCAAGTCCTACAGAAACTGTAATAGCGATAAAGGCAGGTGTATATGATTCTCCTTGCGTAATTCTTCCAATAAACCAGTTCATAATTATAGGAGATACTGCAGCAATACTTCCGGCCAAACCAGCTAAAGTACCTACTGATGGGCCTCTAAATAAATCACTTGAAAGTGTTTGTATATTTCCTATTGAAAACTGAAATCCAAAAAGGGCTACTCCTGCCAAATAAATGAAGGTCATGTAATTTGAGTCGTTTACAAATAGTATAATGGAAACAAATCCTGCTATAATTAATAAACTTCCCAAGACTATACTAGCCTTTCTACCAGAATCAACAGAAGTCCTTTTTATTATCTCTTCTGTAAACATACCTCCTAATATTCCTCCAGCTGCAGCCATTAGATAGGAGATCCACATCGTTTTACCTATCTCTTCTATGCTCAGCCCAAACTTTGAATTTAAATAAATAGGCATCCATCCTGCAAAGAACCACCAAATCGGTTCTATAAAAAATCTGCAAAGCAAAACGCCCCATGATTCTTTGTGGCTTAAAATTTCTCCTACGCCTAAACTTACATCTCCTTCAATGACGACATTATTATTTTCTATTCTATCATTTAGCAACATGTCTCTTTCTTCATCAGTAATCCAAGGATGTTCTTCTGGATTTGATTTATTTAAAACAAACCAAGGAATTACCCAAAGCAATCCTACCACACCTAATATGATGTAAGTAGACTTCCATCCAAACTGAGCATAAAGCCAAACGATGACAACAGGAGCAATTACATTTCCAATTGAAGCACCAGAATTGAAAATTCCTTGTGCCAATGCTCTTTGTTTTACAGGAAACCATTCCCCATTACTTTTCACAGCTCCAGGCCATAGGCCGGCTTCTCCAAGTCCAAGAAGTCCTCGTGCAATTGATAATGAAACTACTCCTCTCGCTAAGGCGTGAAAACAAGCTGCAGTAGACCATACCACTATTGATACAATAAATCCTATTCTGGTTCCAATTTGGTCGTAAAGTTTACCAGATAAAAATTTACTTGCTGCATAGGTAATCATGAAGATATTAAGCATCAATGCATAATCCGTATTATCCATACCTAAGTCCTCACCCATCTCTGGCCATAATAGCGCAAAGGCTGTACGGTCTATATAATTTATAACAGTAGCTACAAATATAAGCCCGATGATCCACCACCTTAATCCGCTAACTTTCATGATTCTGGATTTAAGTGAGGAAGAAAATCTTCTCTTGCTGGGCTAAAAACATCTATTAAAATGCCAGCCTTTAAACAAACACAACCATGCATTACTTCAGGTGGGATATAGTAAGAATCCCCTCCTTTGATTATCCTTACATCATCACCAATGGTCATTCTAAATTCACCGCTTTCTACATAGGTGACTTGCGAATGATAATGCTTGTGTTGATAGCCTTCAGCGCCAACTTCGAATTTAGCTTTCACGAGCATAATCTTTCCATCGTAGCCTTCGATTTTGCGGGTAAGTCCCTCTTGAACATATTCCCATTCCGACTCCGAATCAATGAAATATTCCTTTGTTGGTTTTATCTGATCATGTATACTCATCTATTATTATTTTTGATTTTTGATTTGCTTTTGGATGGAAGTTTCACCGTTACTTTTATTAACTAGTATAATCCATTCAAAATCTTTTTTAGCAATTATTTTAAAACTGACAGTTGCATCGTTTTCAGCTTGCACAGCAACGGATTCAATTTTACTATAAGGATTAATTGGAACTTCAGTTACTGGACTATAAGTTCCATGGTTTTCAATAACACTTAAAATTTTTGCGTTCTTAACTCCTTCTTGTCTGTGTATAAGAAGTGCGTCTCTACGTAAATTAAAATTAGGATCATTGGCACCTATCCTAGCTAAAATAGCTTGGTCATTTTTAGAGGCATTGGTGGTTAGAGTATAAAACTTATAGTCTTTGAACCAGTTCATTTGAAGACCACCAATTAAATTGGCTTTAGCTTCTTGGTATAGATGTTGGTATCCATGCCCATCTCCCATAACTTCAGGGTGATTGATTTTATAATCAAAATTTTGAGACATTATTTGACCTGCAAATTGGTATGGCATATCGTAGGTGTGTTCCTCATCTGAAATTGCCGTAAAATAATCAATCGTAAGTGGATTATCAAAATAGTCATCAGACATCAAAAGCAAAATTCGATTCATTTCAACGCCTTCATATGCATTAACTTCATTTGCACAAGCTGCAAGAGCATTTTGATTATTGGTATTAAAAAACAAAGGTTGAGAATGCTGGTGTGTCGCTTTGTCATAATTTCCATCAAAATGAGATTTCTTGTCTACCACTAAAGTGTTATGGGCTATTGTTTGTTTGGCCCAAGTTTTATTTTCTGGCAAATATCTCCCTCCAGCTTTTTGGTCAATATTGACCCACCTAGCTGCACCATAATCTTGGAGAACTTCGGTATTTCCATCATATAAAAGGTATCCCAGTTTATCAAAATGTCCATGACCTAATCCTTGAGAAGTGTATTTAAAAACGACAGTTGTTTGTCTGTCTGGACTCCCAGCTCTAAGTATTCCTAAAGCTCCTTTGTCTCCTTTTGCTCCATCCCTAAGTTCAATAGATGCATTTGTAAAAGTATTTGCATCATGCAGAGCGATGGCGGTTGCCAAAGCCTTCCCAGTATCGTTAAGCAAGACTGTGTTTTGCATTCTTGCCATAGATACAAAAATGGGTTCTGGAGAAGCACCATAGGCAACATTGACAGCTGTCACAACAGAATTTGGATGAATAGACATTCCTTTTTGTGCATCATTAATTGGAAAAAACTCATGATCTTGAGTCGTTTGATATAAAAGCGCTTTCACTGCTTTAACCAATATCCCATCTCTATATTTGAAAATTTCTATTTCTGGTTTTTGCTTATTTAAAGCATCAGCAAAAACCATGAAAGGAAGCATGGCATACCTTTGATAGTATGGCCCTTCTTCATAATATCCATCTGGGGAAAAAGCGAAATCTATTTGCGCCAAAAAACCAGCAACAGATTTTCCTTTTTCAAAAACAAAACCACCATCATTATCCTTTGCAAGATGGTCCACTTCATCAAGTTGCAGACCATACAAAGCCCTTTGAACTAAATCATCGTCTTTGATTGCCAAACCAACCATACCTACAGCTGCATTGCCCCAAGTACTATGATTGTGAATCCTATTGAAAAATTGTGGGTTCTCTATTGAAACAAAATCTGCATATGGCCTAAGAAATTCATTTTCAATATGTGCCCGCTCTTCACTCGAAAGGTAATCGTAGATGGCAGCATAAGCTTGTGAACCGTATACCATCCAGTTTGCATCGTTGAGGCATTGCCAAAATATCTTGCCGGTAGCGTAGGAGCGATCCGTTGGATGAATGGGTAATGATTTAAAAATGCTCGCGTAAGCATTGAACATTTCTTTTATATAGATTGCATATTTTTCGTCTTTAGTGATGCTGTACAAAAGTCCAGCTTCTTGTAGTTCTCGATAATTTTGTTTGTGTTTTTCATGTGTGTAACCACCACCCATATCTTTCGGAATTGGTACTACGATTCCTTCTGAAATTGCTTTCGCAACACGTTGTTCGGTTTCAATCTTTAATTGAGTAAAAACGGGAGCTGGATCAGTAATTGCTAAAGGAACTGCTTCGGTCACTATGCTTGCTGTTGTCTTAGGACTACAAGATCCAAAAAACAAAAAGCTAACTGTCAATAATATGTAATACAGATACTTCATATTATTTAGATCCTTTTTTTAATGTGATGTTCTTTCTTTGGTATGCATCATCGTTGGAAGTTATTTCTTCCGAATCAATAAAGTCTGCATTTTCAATTTTAATGACTGGGTCACCGACAACCAAATGCAGCGCAAGCTTTTTAGATTTTTCGAATTTTAGGTTTTTCATATCTGCAAGCTGAACACCATGCAAGTTTACTGCTGCATTGTATTTGTTTCTCTTATCGTGACCGACGTTTACAAAGGTCGTATTGGACAAATCTAATATGGGACCGAAAGTACTTTCATCTCTTCCCCCTCTATATAGGTTTATCGCTACACCTCCAATGTCTTTGAAGGTACAATTGTCTACCAATACATTTTCTCCGTTATAAATCCCAATATCATCCGTTTCTTTATTCATATTTAGTACGTGTCCAGAAATGTTATCAAATTTACAATTAACAAGAGATACTGAATCCGCAAATGTATTTTTATAAACACGCAATACGTTGAAACTATGATTTACATCAAGGTCAACAAAATCACAATTTTTTGCTTTGAATTTATAGTTGTTTATCATACTATATCTGCTGGTACGGACGACGCTATTGCCAGCATAATCATCACACTTTTCACCAGACACTTTTATTCCTTCTAATGAAAGCGAACCACCATTCTCAATATTGAATAATGATGACCTTTCAAATGTTATTGTTGCCTTTGCACCTGCAGATCTTATTGTAAGTGTGTGCGGCACATTTATAGACTTACTTTGGTGGTAGGTTCCTCCTGCTTCCAGAACTAATATATCTCCTTGACTAGAAGTCTTAGCTGCTTCTAGAATGGTATTTTCGCCTGGAGCTACTGCTATTTTTTTTCCTGTGTTAAACTTGATTATGTAATCCTTTTTAGGATACCAACTGACTCCGGTATTATCAGCTGTAGGTCTTTCACTTTTTGTGTTGGGGCCTATCGTTTCGTAACCTTCTGGTCTAAGTAAACCATTCACTCTTTTGAGAGTTAGTTCCTTTTTTACAAAGCCCTCGCTGATAGTTTTTCCTTTATTTGTAGGTAATACGGTATTTGGGCTTAGGATATTTCCATCAAATTTGATTCCACTGACATCATCATAGACAGTGAATACCTCATCTTTATTGGTGTTGTAAATAATATTATTTGTCATCTCACAGTTGACAGGGACGGCACTTCTTTCAGCATCGCTACCTGCACAGAATTGTATATTTTCACAATTCACCAGAAGATTATTTGAAGCCTTTGAATCTTTGACTTGAAAGTATCTATTGATTGGTGAATTGGGTACACCATTCATTATTACCATTGCGCTTCGGAATCTATTTCCAGTCAAGCCCTCACAATAATTATTGTTTACTGTTTGTGTTTCATTTATTATTCTAATTCCACCGGTATTGGGTTTACCATTTCCAAAGATATAATTGTTTTCTACAAGGGTCTCATTTCCGTGACGCATGGTAAGTGTACCTTGGCACTCGTACATAGAATTATTTCTATAAGTATTTTGGCAGGATTTACTAGATATGATTTCAAGCTCTCCACTACAAACCTCAAAGTAGTTGTCTTCGACTAAGGTATTTGAGTTTTTCAAAGAGTGGTGGCTTGTTCCAATTCTCATTGTTTCTCCTCCATTAGAACCGAGTACCTGACGGTATCCAAAGTAATTGTGATCTATGCGATGATTGTTTTCTAGAGATTCAGGATTGTTCAGTCTTACTGCAAGTGTGACACCCCTATTTCTTTTTCCTACAAGATAATTATGATCAAATCTATTGTTTTTTCCATACAAACTAACCCAGTAGTCAGATTCATGTCTTTCAGAGGGATTATAATTGTCTACGACACATTCTGTAACCCTGCAATTGTTACAAAATTCTTTGTTTGATTTTTTAAATGAGATTACTTCGCCAGTTGGGGTGTGACCATTGCGAAAGACAAGACCCTCTACAATTAGATGCTCGCCCGCCAATCGAATATTGGACTCCCCTTCAAGAAATACTTTTCCTTTTGTTTCAACGGTGAGGGTTATCGGATCTTGAAGGGTGCCCTTAGCATAAAATTTTAACTCCGCATCTTTCCAAACACCATTAGCTAGTGTTATAACATCGCCTGGTTCAGCGGAACCAACTGCTTCATTAAATTCCTTTATTGTAGAAACAGTCCCTATCGAAGTAGACAAATTATTACAATTAAAAAAAAAAGTCGATAGAAGAACTACAAAAAGAAATATTAATTTATTCACAGATTTGATTTTTGTCTTCTTATTTTAAAAAGATTAGAGACCTAAATCTAAGCCTCCAATCAATAATTAATATGAAAAAACTATTTACGATTCTATTAAAATTCAAGGTATTTGCATTCACTGATACCTAGTACCATCTTGCTTTTATAAGATGGCACTAGATTCAGAATTTAAGGTATGGCACAAAACCAATAGAGTATATCCTTTTAATTATAAAAAAAGAGATGCTGCTATGAGTAATGTGAATCAATATATTAACAATTAATAACCTGGATTTTGAGTAAGATTTCCATTTCTTTCTAACTCATCTTCAGGTAAAGGCATTAAGTAATCATCATCAGTGAAGTTTGGCTTTTCTCCTTCTAAACCAGAAGCACTAAATACGGTTGATCCAATTTTTCTTCTGGCAATGTCGTACCATCTTTTGCATTCAAATGCTAATTCTAATCTACGTTCTTCAAGAACATCAGTAACAGTTACTGTTCCTGAAATATCTGCAGGAGCAGCACTTGCTGGAGTATTTTTCCAAGAGCCACCTGATCTTGCTCTTGCTCTTACTTGATTTATATAAGTAATCGCAGATGCATTATCTCCTAGTTCTACAGCAGCTTCTGCAGCAATCAATAAGACTTCTGCATAACGTATCATAGAATAATTATGACTTGTTGCTCTAGCATTTCCACGTGCAAAATCTCCAGGGAAACGGATGTACTTTGCAATATAAGGTTGGTTTGCAGCATGCTCGTGACCACTCTTATCAAACTGCGTGTAATCTACTATAGTGTCATTAATTGTAGCTTCAGTTTGCATACTCACCGCTCGTCTATAATCTTCTGCATCCCAAGTATCAAAAACTGCAAGTGTAGGTACAGCAACAGACCAACCACCACCGTTCAAAGCATCTCCTCTGATACCAGTCATAGGAGCTATTTGATCATAACCATTATTAGGAGCTTCAAAATTATTATAATCCAGTGCGAATATTGGTTCTTTAGAAGCATCAATTTTGTTAGCGTCAAATAAAGTTTGATAATCTGGATCCAATGCTAAATCATAAGTTGCTGCATTGTCAATAACCTCTTTAGCTTCAGTGAAAGCTGCCTGCCAATTTTCCATTGTTAAATGTACTAAAGCCAAGTAAGCACTTGCTGCAGATTTTGCAGGAATAGCTCTAGAAGATTGTGTGTCTGGCAACCATTCTTTAGCAAATTCCAGATCAGCAATAATTTTTGCATAAACTTCAGCTGCAGGAGTTCTACTTACAGATCCTATCGCTGCTGCATCAATTATTGGTGCATCAACATAAGGTACTCCCCCAAATTGTCTTACCAAATGAAAGTAATAAAATGCTCTTATGAAGTAAGCCTGTGCTGTCACTGGATTTTTATCAGCAGCATCCACATTTACCTCTTCAGCTCCAGCAATTGCTTGATTAGCTGCAGCAATTCCTTGATAAGTTTTTGGCCAAAATTCACTAATCATTCCATTACTAGCCAAAGTGGTCATATCATTCATTTCTACTCTTCTAGTTTGAGTAGATTGTAAATTCACCATATCAGAACGTAACATTAATGCGATAGAAAGCTTTCTACCCCAAAATTTTTCATTGATTGCATGAGTCATTGCGCCATCAATTGCTGTTTGTATATCAGCAGTAGTTTCAAAAAAACCATCTGGGCCTAATAAACCTATAGGTTCTTCTTTGAGGTCTGAGCATGCAACAAGTGCAAAACCTACTAAGATCAGGACTAAATAATTATATGATTTCATATTTGTTTTTTTTAAAATTAAAAATGTCTTTTCTTCAAAAAATTAAAGATTTAAAATTTAACGTTAAGACCGAAAATAATTGATCTTACAGTTGGGTAATTTCCAAAATCAAAACCTTGAACTGTATTACTCGATGTGTTATTATCACCAGCTGCTCCAAAGTAATTTACTTCAGGATCTAAACCAGAATAATTCGTAAAAGTTAAAAGATTCTGAGCACTAACTGATAATCTGATATTCTGAACATTTATTTTAGATGCGAAATCTGGAGACAAATTATAACCTAAGGCTACATTTTTCAATCTTAAATAGCTACCATCTTCAACAAAACGAGAAGAGATTTCTCTATTACTATTATTACCAACTCTAGGAGTTTCAGTGTTCATATTACTTTCTGTCCAAGCACTGTTAAAGTGATCTTTAGTAGTATTTGAATCTCCATTATTCAATTGCACATTAGTCATATTAAAGATATCACCACCTTGAGAACCTTGGAAAAAGATATTTAAATCAAAGTTTTTAAAATAGATGGTATTATTAATTCCATAAGTGAAATCTGGATTAGGGTTTCCAATTATTGTTCTATCAGCTTCAGTAATTAAACTATCTCTAACGTTCATTTCATCAGGAATATCATAAAACAAAGGATCTCCAGCTACACCTCCTTCCAATGTTGCTGTTCCTTCAGGAAAATCACCTCCTTGATATACACCAGCATAATCATAGCCCCAAAAAAGACCAACTTCTTCACCTACTCTAAGAACGTAAGATCTATCATGACTAAAATAACTTGGAGCAGCATTTCCAAAAAAGTCCGCATCGTTTATTAATGCCACTACTTGATTTTGGTTTTTAGAAAAGTTCAATTGAGTATCCCATCTAAAATCTCCTTTAACAGCATTTCTAGTGATTAAAGAAATTTCAAATCCTTTGTTATTAATTTCTCCAAGGTTGGTTAATATTTCAGCATTCTGGTAGCCGAAATATTCAGGTACTCCATTATCTCCTAAAATTAAATCTTTTGTATCAATGTTGTAATAATCAAATGTTAGGTTCACTCTATTTTCAACCAAGCCTAAATCTATACCAAAGTTTGTTTGATAAGAAGACTCCCATTTCAAATCCGGATTAGCAGGTTGGTCTGGAGTAATAGCAAATACAGTTTCACCATTTCTTGAAGCATAAAGACTTGCAAACCTTGCCAATGATTGGTAAGGGCTGATTGATGGGTTACCAGTAACACCATAACTCACTCTAAATTTTAAGCTAGAAATAGCATTGCTATTTTTCAAAAATTGTTCATTAGAAACTTTCCAACCTATAGCTGCTGAAGGGAAAATTGCGTATTTATTATTTTCTGCAAAATTTGAGGCCCCATCTCTTCTTACTGTAGCTGTTATTAAAAATCTATTATCAATATCGAAATTGACTCTACCAAATTGAGATTGAATTTCAACTTCAGATAAAGACGATGCAGGTTGCAACAAACCTGTCGCAGTACCCAAAGCATGATAAGAAAAATTATCTGACAAAAATCCTGTTCCAGCTGCAGCAAAAGCTTTTGTATCACTTTTTTGATAAGAGTATCCACCAAGTAAAGTCAAATTTGATTTTCCTAGATCAGCTGAATAAGTCAAGTAATTCTCACTTAACAAAGTTGTTCTTTTAGCATTTGTAACTCTAGCTCTTCCGTCTACTGCAGATGAAGTAATTATCAAAGTAGATGGTTGATAAATTCCTCTCATTTCATTTTCACTGCTCACACCAAAGGTTGTTCTAAAAGATAGATTTTTTAAAAGATCATATTCTCCATATACATTTGCTCTAAAATTATCTGAGATGGTTTCATCTATCCTTTCTGTAGCAACAGCATAAGGATTATCAACTTCATCTCCAATTGCGTCGTTTGTTGTAAAGTTACCTTCTGCATCTTGTATTGATTTGTCGGGTGCGAATCTCATTGCCAAGGAAATCACGTCATCTCCCCCTACGGTCACTGAACCATCAGATTGAGTAGCAAGCCCATCTTTAGTTCCTCTACTTCCAAAAAGGTTAAGCCCCAACTTTAATTTATCAGTTGCTTGTGCGTCCAAATTTGTTAAAAAAGTTCCTCTTTTGAATCCGGAATTAACAACAATTCCTTGTTGATCAAAATAATTTCCAGAAGCATAGAAGTTTACTTTATCTGTACCACCTGCAAAAGAAAGTTGATGATTCTGCGTATTACCAGACCTATAAATCTCGTCTTGCCAATCTGTATCAGCCTCTCCCTGAGGATAAGCTGTCGTGTTACCTTGGTTGGCTCTTATCTGGTTTTGATAATCTGCAAATTCGTCGGCATTTAGTAGGTCGAGTTTATTTGTTGTGTTTTGCACACCATAAGCAGAATTTAGCTCAACCGTTAACTTACCGTCTTTGCCCTTTTTTGTTGTTACTAAAATAACTCCATTAGATCCTCTAGAACCATAAATCGCCGTTGCAGAAGCATCCTTCAATACTTCCATAGAAGCAATATCATTGGCTTGTGGCATCGTAGCGCCTACAAAACCATCGACTACAATAAGTGGAGAACTATTAGCACTTATAGAAGTGTTACCTCTGATTTTAATGTTGATAGGTGCCCCAGGCTCCCCACCATTATTTGATTGAACAACTACACCTGCCGCACGTCCTTGTAAAGCTTGTGCAGCATCTAATACAGGAAAAGCAGTCAAGTCTTCTGCCTTAATCGTGGATACTGCACCCGTAATGTCACTCTTCTTTTGAGATCCATATCCGACTACAACAATTTCATCAAGTATTTCCGAATCCTCCAATAAGGTTATTGTGAAGTTTCGGTTTGCTCCAACTTGGATTTCCTGTGGTTTATAACCAATATAGGAGAAAACTAAGATGTCTTCTGGAGTTGCAGCAATTTCAAATTTTCCATCAATGTCTGTCACTGTACCTACGTTAGTAGATTGTATAACTATTGCAGCACCGATCAAAGGATTGTTCGTTGCATCGACGATTGTACCCGATATGGACTGTGCTGAGGTATTAAAACTTAAAAAAAGAAAAAAACTAAGAAAACTTAGCAATTGCCAGTTTGGCGCTCCTTTAATCAATGAAATTAAAGGTTTTTTGTTAAAATTATTATACATTGGTTTTACTTTTGTAGTGAAATTTTATAAAAAGTCTGATTTTTATCAGATAGTCTTGGAGGAGGGAATTGCAGTTCTCTCCTTCTTTTTTTTTTGTGTAGTTTTTTCTATGTCATATTTTAATTTTTACTAAATGTGAGAATATCATTTAAATGGATTTCCATAGCTTTGGAGGCGGCGATTGAATCTCCTTCAACAATCTTTTCATAAATTAATAAGTGTTCCTGAGCTGTTTTTTCATTTTTAGCTTCATCACAAACTTTAAGCTTAATAAAGCTTTTGACGATGTCGGGTGTTATTATTAGCATCAATGTTTTAAGTACAGTATTCTTACTTGCTTCGGCGATTTTTAAATGAAACATAAGGTCCTCTTCTACAGCACTTTGCCCACTTCTTATTTTTTCATCATAGGCTTTCAGGGCTATGTTAAGTTGGACTATATCATCTTTTGTTCTATTAATTGCTGCCAGTCTAGCCGCTTCTTTTTCTAATAAGATTCGGGTTTCAACTAAACTTTTGAAATCTGTTTGTTCTAATTTAAGGATATCAGTAATTAAGCCTTCTAAGGCTACGGTTCCTATTCCAGTGACTATGGTACCGCTTTGCGGTTGCACTTTTAGAATGCCATAAAAGCTGAGTTTAGTTATGGCTTCTCTAACCTGACTCCTACTGACACCAAGATGTTCTGCTAATTTTCTTTCAGGAGGAAGCTTTTCTCCTGGTTTTATTTGACCTTTTGTGATAAGGTCACGGATCTGAGAAATGATTAAATCAACTGGATTCTCAATCCGAATTTTATTAAGGTTTTCTAACATGTAGGTTCTCAGATAAAGGTTTACAATGTATGTCTACCAAATTATTGGTTGACAAGTAATTGGTTAACCAATCAATGGTTGCCACAATGTAATAAGAAACTTCTATTATTTTGAAATAAAAAACATATTTAATTAATTATAATAAATTTTGGTCCAACAATTATGGCTGTGAGTAATCGAATTTGAGACAGCTTGGGCAAGGCAAGGGTTTCGAAACATAAGACACCGGATGTTGCTCAGCCCAATGTGCTGTTAAATTGATTAAGAAAAATTAAGCATATTTTTCAAATCGGTAAGACTATCTTTTGTCAAGCGCTACATTTCATCAGAAACTTTTGATATTCCATAAGCTAAACCTCGGAGCTCAGCTAAGCCCCTTAGTCTTCCGATGCCGGAATATCCAGGGTTCGTACTTTTCTTCAAGTCATCCAACATTTGATGCCCATGATCAGGTCTCATGGGAATTTGCGCATCTAATCTTCCCACCTTATCTCGTCGCTTCTCTTCTTCAAGTACAGATTTGACTACGCCAAACATGTCAACATCTCCTTCTAGGTGATTGGCTTCATAGAAGTTGCCTTCTACATCTCTTTTTGTACTTCTTAGATGTAAAAAGTGCACTCTTTCGGCAAAGCGTTTAAATATTTTGACCAAATCATTATCCTCCCGAACACCCAAAGAACCAGTGCAAAAAGTAAGACCATTGGCTATATTTGGCACTTGTTCGAAGAGATAAGCTAGATCTTCCTCTGTGCTAACCACCCTTGGCAAACCTAAAATAGGCATTGGAGGATCATCAGGATGAATACACATTTGCACTTTATTTTTTTCAGCCACAGGTATAATTTCGTTTAAAAAATAAACTAGATTTTGCCTCAATTTGCTGTGATCTATTCCCTCATAAGTATTTAAGACTTCTTGAAATTGATCTAAAGTATAGCCTTCTTCTGCCCCTGGTAAACCTGCAATAATATTCTTGCATAATTTTTCCATGTCCTCCTCAGTAAGACCATCATAATAATCTTGAGCAGCTTTCTTATCGTGCTTGGAATAGGAAAGGTTGGCTCCTGGTCTTTTTAAAATAAAAATTTCGAATGCTGCAAATGCGATCCTATCAAAAAGTAAAGCTTTTGATCCGTCTTCTAGTTCATAATCCAAGGAAGTTCTAGTCCAATCTAAAACGGGCATAAAATTATAACAGATGGTCTTGATACCACAAGTAGCCAAGTTTTTAATACTTGCGTTATAATTTTCAATAAAATATTGGAAATTATCTGCCTGCGTTTTAATGTTCTCATGGATTGGAATACTTTCGACAACAGACCAAGTCAAACCAGATTCCTCTATACGTTCTTTTCTTTTTTTTATGTCCTCAATAGGCCATATTTCTCCATTTGGGATGTGATGTAAAGCTGTGACAATACCGGTAGCTCCAGCTTGTTTTATGTCAGATAAGGTAACAGAATCTTCGGGACCAAACCAACGCCATGTTTGTTTCATCAATTTTATCTTAAATAATTAAATAAACTGCCTCATCTTTTATACGCCGCTAAATGCACTAAATCCACCGTCTATTGGGATGACTATTCCTGTTACAAATTTTGAGGCATTAGAACATAGGTAATGAATGGCTCCGTTTAGTTCATCTGCATCGCCAAAACGATTCATAGGAGTGTTTTTTATGATTGTATTTCCTCTTTCAGAATAACTGCCATCTTCATTTGTCAATAAGGCTCTGTTTTGATTTCCTATAAAAAACCCAGGAGCTATTGCATTTACTCGCATGCCATCACCATATTTTTGAGCCAGTTCAACAGCAAGCCATTTGGTGAAGTTATCAACTGCGGCTTTGGAAGCGGAATAGCCCATGACTCTGGTAAGTGCTCTGTCTGCTGCCATGGAAGAGACATTGATAATAGTGCCTTTTTTATGTTTCGCCATTTCCTTCCCAA
This sequence comes from uncultured Saprospiraceae bacterium, assembly GCA_938018185.1. Lineage (GTDB taxonomy): Bacteria > Bacteroidota > Bacteroidia > Chitinophagales > Saprospiraceae > JALZVN01. Next base: position 2,658 of record CALIIW010000291.1, on the reverse strand, counting down.
ATACCAAAGAAGGAATAATACTACCAAATAAATTTAAATCAATGACTTGTTTGAATTGTTCCACATCAACTTCAAACACTGATTGATCCGGACCAATAGTTGCACCTGGCTTATTTCCACCGGCAGCGTTGATTAATACATCTATCTTGCCATAAGCAGTCATGATTTTTTCGGCGACAGCTTTGAGGCTTTTTTCCTCTACAACATTACATAGATACCCTTCCACCTTTTCACTAATTTTCTTTAGTTCACTTACAGCACTTTTAAGTGGAGTTTCTTTGTAATGCAATATCAGAACTGTTGCCTTATTTTCTAATAAGTATTTTGCTATCCCACCGCCTAAAACACCACAGGCACCAGTGACAAGAATTATTTTATTTTCTAAATTGAATAAATTCATTTCTCTTTTTTGTAATTAAATAATCCAAGCTATGAAGTGTTCCATCCTATTTAACTTGGAGGATAACAAAGTAAGATTTTCGAAACTTCATTTGAGGTAAAAGTAATTTTTGAAATGGCTGCTGATATAAATATTTCGTCCCCTTGCGTGAAATCATATGTTGTCCCATTACAAGTCATTGTACCACTACCAGAATAAATAACTGCGACAAAGCAAGTGGTATTTCCTTTGAAAACATAGTTTCCATTTAAAAGGAGTTCATTGAGACCAAAGCAATTTGTATGCTTTTCATTGAACAAGGTTTTTAAGGTAAATTCACTAGAACCATCAATGACTTCAGGTGTTATTTTCCATTTACCTAAAGCTTCGTCAAGCGTGTAAGTATCGTAATGAAAACACTCTAACATTTTTTCTTCTCCAACTCCTTGATGAATCAAAGCAGGTCCCATTTTCAAACCATTGGGTGTTGTTTTTTCTACCCGCATGGTATAATCGGTAGGTTCTTGAACCTCCATTAAAAAACAACCAGAACCGATGGCATGTGGTACTCCTCCGTATATCATAAAAGCATCACCTGGCTTTACTTCAATTTTATGCAAGCAATCAAGCATGCCTTGAATATTTTGTTCTTCAAAATATGTTTTCCATTTTTCTTTGGTGACATGCTTTTTGAATCCCATATAAACGACGCTTTTCTCCCCATCAATTTCACGTGAATTTAGAACGTACCAGGATTCCGTTTTACCAAATTCTGAATTAAAAACAGTTTTAGCATACTGCTTATCTGGGTGAACCTGAACGGTTAATCGTTCCTTGGAATCGAGCATTTTAATTAAAACACCAGTTGTACCATACTTTTTTGCAAGGTCTGCCCCTAGATACAAGTCAGGATTCGAGTCAATTAAATCCTTTAATGTTATTAGCCCTTCATCTGTTTTAATCAAAGACAAGCCTTCCTTTTCAGGTCTACCGATTCCACGAGCTGTAATGGTTGACATGATCCATTCTTCTGGCATACTACCATCCACTTCAGGAATTGTATCTTTCCATTTATCTATCAGTGCACCTCCTTCATAAGTTCTCCAAACTCTATTGGATTCTTGCTTGAGAGGAATGTGTGCATATTTTTCCAAGTCCTTAGTCATCATCTTTTAATTTATAAAATCAATAAATCCTATTATAGCAATATACAACATGAAGCAATTAAAAATGAAAGTTGCCCCTAAGGCTACATTCATCCCAAGTTTAGCCTTATGCGTTTTCATAATTTCTGTTTTATTTAATAGAATTATTAAAAACAAAGTAATTAAAGGCATTACAAATGGGCTAAGTGCTTGTGATGCGATTAAAATCCAAACTGGTTTTCCACCTAAAACTGGAACTAGTAAACCGGACAATGCAACTAATACGGCAATTGCTTTATATAAAGGTTTTTTTAAATCCCTTGGTGAATTGGTGTAATCTGAAATTAACCAAGGAAACAATAAAAGATTTGGAAAGATGGAAGATAGTCCAGCAGCAATAATTCCTAAAGTAAATAAAGTGAGCGCAAATTCTCCTGCCCAAGGGCCCAGTGCATGCATCAAGTCTGTTGCCTTGTCAACTGGAACTCCTTTGAAATAGAGCGTACCAGTAGCACTTATCATTATTGCAAGACTAATCAAAAAGGTCATCACCATAGAGGTCATAGAATCTTTATTCTCTTTCTTTAAATCTTCTATTCCCCAATCTTGTTCTTGAACCAAAATGCTACGTGCAGCCAAACAAACCCCAGCCATTGTAGTACCAACTATTCCTGCGATGATCAGACCGGTATTATCCCCTTGAGGTAATTCAGGAAAAAAATCTATAAATGATTTACCCGATTCTTTCAATACCATAATACTTGTAATAATAAATGCAACTGCCATAAAACCTACCAATAGTCCCATTGCCTTGATGAAATTTTCATGTTTTCCAGTCCAAAAAAGACTAATCAAAAGGAGAATGAAGAAGGCAGAAATGATGGGGCCATTCAAAAAGGATATGGAGGTCTTCACTGATATCCATTCCATTGCCACTTCAGCAACAACACCCATAACCCCAATGACAGAGGAAACTATTGAAACAGCCAAGGCTGTTATTATAAAAATGGTAATGGGCCTGCCGAAGGCCTTTTTAAAATTATACATGAGTGTATCACCAGAGACAATAGTCAACTTGCTTATTGCAACTAGTAAAAAATATGTAAAGAAACAAGAAAGCAAAAGTGCCCAAGA
>CALIIW010000290.1 GCA_938018185.1 uncultured Saprospiraceae bacterium | reverse complement strand
CAACAAAAAGGAAAAAAATTGAAGACTTCTACATCAATTCCTTTGATTCTTATGAATTTAATGAGCAAGGTTGGAAAGTCCTTCGCAGAGGAAGAGTAATCAATTATTCAAATTTCGGATTGCTTCAAAAATCACAATCGCTGCGGCATTTGCAACATTTAAAGATGTATTGATACCTAACATAGGTATGTGTACGGAATTGTCACAAAGTGATAACAAGTCTTTAGAAATCCCTCTTTTTTCAGAACCCAAAATTAAAGCAGTAGTAGGAACAAAATTATAGGAGGAATATAGCTGGCTATCAGTTGTTTTGTCTACAGCAATTAGTTTATATTCTTGTTTTAGTTTCTTTATTGTCTCCAAATTAATTTCACTAAAATTCAAATATTTATCGCAGGAGCGGGCTGTCTTTTTGAAATGTCTGCTATTTAAATTCAAGGAGCAATTGTAAAAGTAGATGTGGCTTATTCTTGCAGCATCTGCAAGCCTAAAGATAGAACCAACATTTCTAGGGTCCGTGATAGAATCAAGAATTAAAATTAGAGGGCTTCGATTTTTATTGATATTCTCAATTCTATCTTCTAGATTATTTCTTTCTTCGATAAAGTTGGTTTGCTTGGTTTCTTTCATAATCCAAGATCAAAATTAAGATAACTTTTAAGAACTAAAGAATAGAAATTTGGAAAAGTAATATTGCAATATTACGTTCAAATTTTTTTAAAAATAATTCAAAAAAAAATCATGATTCTCAAGGAGAACCATGATTTTAATTGTATTTCATAGTTAGCTTATCCTTTCAGGATTAATCTATAGAAAGTAGTTCTACTTCAAAAATCAAAGTTGAGAATGGTCCAATAGATGCACCTGCACCTCTTTCACCGTAAGCTAGATCTGAAGGTACAAACAACCTCCATTTAGAGCCTGGCTTCATAAGCTGCAATGCCTCTTGCCATCCCATGATTACGCCATTAACTGGAAAAGAAGTTGGTTCCCCTCTTTCGACAGAACTGTCAAATACGGTTCCGTCAATCAATGTTCCATGATAATGAGTTGTAACCTTATCAGTAGGGGCTGGAGAATTTCCAGATCCTTTATTGATTATTTCATATTGTAAGCCAGAAGGTAAGGTGGTAACACCTTCTTTTTTTGCGTTTTCAGAAAGAAATTTTTGTCCGGCTTCGATGTTTCCTTTATGCGCTTCTGCTTGTTGCTTTTGCATGTGAGCTCCAAATATAGAGTTGGCTTCATCAAGCGTAATTCTTGGAGTTGCTCCAGAAATAGCATCGCTAATACCAGCAGCAACCTCTGAGCTGTCTAATTCTTTTAGTCCTTGTTGCTTCAAATTTTGAGCAACCACAAGACCAATACTGTAACTTAATGAATCCATTTTGACATTTTTTTGAGCAGTCATTGCTGTATTAAAACACAGCGCAAACAAGCCCACAATTAATAATTTAACTTTCATGAAATGTAATTTTTTCAGCGGCCAAAGATAGCTTTTTAGTACGAAATCAAAAACCCGCGGAGCATTTAAAAACTCAATAACGAAAATTAGCTGCAGAATTATATCTACAATTCATATTCTTTTATCTTTCGATATAAGGTTCTTTCAGAGATTTCGAGGTCTTTTGCTGCATCTTTTCTTCTTCCTTTGTGCTTTTCTAATGCTTTTTTAATCATTTCCTTTTCCATACTCGCTAAAGACAATGATTCTTCGACTGTTTCAGCAACAGCCTCTTCTGTGGTAGGTGTAAAAAATATAGGGTTGTCTGAAACCGGAGGTTCAATGCTTGGACCAAAGGAACCCGGTTTGTCAGGTGAGGCTTGTCCTTCTGGATTGAATTCAGGCATGTATGTTTCAGGCCTCGGATCTTCAGGACCTTGTTCGCCAGAATTTAATCCACGTAAGATACTTATGTCTTGTACACGTAAATTATTTGATTTGATCAGCTCAAAGACCAAGGACTTGACATCATTCAAATCTTTCTTCATGTCAAATAGAAGCTTGTACAAAATCTCTCTTTCCTGAAAATTCTCTCCTTCACCAAAATTGTTAATGGCTGGCAATCTTCTGTTGACTATATTTGGTACAAGCCCTTTTAAGATTTCAGCAGTGATCAAACGTTCTTCTGCTAAGACTGACAATTGCTGTGCTACATTTTTAAGCTCTCTTATATTTCCTGGCCAAGAATAGTTTTCGATCAAACTTCTGGCTTGTTCATCTAAATTTATTATTGGCGTTTTGTACTTATCAGAAATCTCAATAGAAAATTTTCTAAAAAGCATATAAATGTCCTCTCTTCTTTCTGACAAGGCAGGGACTTTGATAGGAACGGTATTCAATCTATAAAAGAGATCTTTTCTAAATTTTCCTCTCTTCATCTTCTCTTCTAAAGAAACGTTTGTTGCGGCGATTACTCGAACATCCGTTTTTAGGACCTTCGAAGAACCTACTTTTATGAATTCTCCAGATTCTAGCATTCTCAATAAATAGGCTTGAGTATCCAAAGGCATTTCACCTATTTCATCTAGAAAGATCGTTCCGCCATTCACAGTTTCAAAATACCCCTTACGTTCTGTAGAAGCGCCAGTAAAGGCTCCTTTCTCATGACCAAATAATTCTGAATTTATGGTTCCTTCTGGAATGGCTCCACAGTTTATAGCAATAAAGTTATTGTGCTTTCGACTGCTTAATTTATGGATGATCTTAGAAAAGACTTCTTTACCCACACCTGAACCACCACTAATTAAAACTGACAAGTCGGTGTTAGCAACCCTTACAGCTGTATCCAGTGCTTGGTCAAGTTTAGGGGAGCTACCTATGATTCCAAATCTTTGTTTTATGGATTGGAGTTCTGACAAATTTTATAGATTTTGATTGTCTTGTTTAAACAAATTATCAAAGTCAAAGTTTTCAAATTAAACGATACGACCTTTTAAGGTAGCATTATTAGATGTTTCTATCAAAACATTAACATAATCTCCTGGTTTATAGTCTCCTTTTTTCTCAAAAATCACGGTTTTGAATTGAGAAGTCTTCCCTTTAAAGTAATCGTCAGACTTTTTTGAATTTCCTTCAATCAAAACTTCAAATACTTTTCCTTCATCTTTTGCATTGATTTCAAAACCTTCCAATCTATGTAAATCAACAACCTCTTGTAACCTTCTCTTTTTTACCTCTAAAGGAACATCATCTTCATATTTCTTTGCAGCCAAAGTCCCCGGTCTTTCAGAATAAAAGAACATATAGCATAAAGAATATTTTGCCCACTTAATTATGTCCAGGGTATCTTGATGCTCTTCTTCCGTTTCAGAACAAAATCCTGTTATGATGTCAGAGGAAATCGCACAGTCTGGGATTACTTCATAAATTCTTTTTACTTTCTCTTCATACCAAGGTCTATCATAGGTACGATTCATTTTGGCAAGAATTCGGCTGTTGCCAGACTGTATAGGCAGATGGATGTATTTACAAATGTTGTGATGATCTCTAATGGCATACAATACATCATCCGTAATATCCTTAGGATGGGAAGTCGAAAACCTTACACGTAATAAAGGATTGACATTTGCCACCAAGACCAATAATTCTGCAAACGAAACAACTTCCTTCGTTTCTGGATTTTCCCACTTATAACTGTCTACATTTTGCCCCAGCAAAGTAACTTCACGAAAACCTTTGTCAAAAAGATCTTGTGCTTCAGCGATTATGGTATATACATTTCTTGATCGTTCTCTGCCTCTTGTGTATGGCACTACACAGAAGGAGCACATGTTATCACAACCACGCATGATTGAAATTAAAGCATTAACACCATTTGACATCAATCGCATAGGGCTGATATCCGCATAAGTTTCTTCTCTAGATAGGAATACATTCACACCTTTTTCGCCTCCCTCAGCGCCGGCTATCAAATTTGGGAGGTCTCGATAAGAGTCTGGCCCTACGACAAGGTCTACCAACTTTTCTTCTTCAAGAAACTTCACTTTTAGTCTTTCTGCCATACAGCCCAAAACACCTATCAGTGAACCCTTCTTTTTTAGTTTTACTTTTGAAAAAACACGAAGCCGCTTTCTGACAGTCGCTTCCGCCTTTTCTCTAATAGAGCAAGTATTGATTAAAATCAAATCGGCTTCTTCCATTTCTCTAGTTGCTGTATATCCAACTTTGTGTAAAATAGAAGCTACAATCTCAGAATCGGCAAAGTTCATAGCACAGCCATAACTTTCAATATAGAATTTCTTCTTATCGATTTCTTCAACTAAAACGTTTTCACCAAATACCTGTCCTTGCTTGGTTTCGTCTATTACCTTACTTAATCCTTTAATTGTTGGATTGTCATCGTACATAATGGTATGCTATCTTTCTGTTATGTAAATCTATGTCTTAGGGTTCATTTTGCCATAAAACTTGCTCTTAGGGTAATTTGGGCCCACAAATTCAAGGATTCGGATTAGAATATCAATCTTTTCTTCATCCAATGCTTTGAATCTTATGCAGGACTTCCCACAATCAAAAGCTTTAAGCTCTACTGCAAAGTTATCTAATAAATCATAAGGCATGATGTATAAGGCCATGTAATTTTTCTGACTAGCCATTGCGCATAGAGTTTCTCCATTATGAAGGTAGGTAGGCATTTTATAACCCATGGTTTCCACTATGTCAGGATAAAGCTCAAAAATCGTCTTTCTAAGGATGCTAAGAGCAGTTTTACGCTTTGGTTCTAGAGCTTTTATGTAATTATCTACAGTCATAAAAAATTAATCTCAGTTAATACATTGTTAATAATTACAATCAAAAATAATCACTTTAACAAGCAAATTTTAACAAAATCCTCCAAATTTGACTAAAATATGCAATGAAATCGTTAATTGTAATGAATTTGCTAATTTCGCTATCCTTAACAAATAATAATTGAAATGAATAAAATAATAACATCCTTGCTTTTAACATTGATTGCAATAGTCAGTTTGACAGCTCAAGTTGACAGATGGCAGCAACACGTTGTATATAACATGGACATTGACTTTGATGTGGAAACGCATCAATTCACAGGTAAACAAGAAATAGCTTATACCAATAATTCTCCAGATGATTTGAAGCGTGTGTTTTACCACCTTTATTTTAATGCTTTTCAACCAGGCTCAATGATGGATGTTAGGTCTCAGAGCTTGCCTGATGCTGATCCAAGGGTTGCTTCTAGAATTTCTACTTTAAAAGATGGAGAAATTGGCTACCATAAAATCAGCTCTTTGAAGCAAGACGGAAAGGATGTGAAATTTGAAGTTGTAGGGACCATTCTAGAAGTTGAATTAAATAAATCGATCAAGCCTGGCGAGACAACTAAATTGAAAATGGAATTTAATTCTCAAGTTCCTATTCAGATTAGAAGATCAGGAAGAGACAATGCCGAAGGCATTTCCTATTCTATGACCCAATGGTATCCTAAACTATGTGAGTATGATTATCAAGGATGGCATGCAAATCCATATATAGGTAGAGAATTTCACGGTATTTGGGGAGACTTTGATGTCTCAATAACGATTAGTTCGGATTATACCATTGGAGGTACTGGCTATCTACAAAATGCCAAAAAGATTGGTCATGGTTATAATGGCGATAAATCAAAAAATAACTCAAAAGACAAAACCCACACTTGGAAGTTTAAAGCACCAAATGTGCATGACTTTGCTTGGGCTGCAGATGCGGATTACACACACAACACATTTAAAAGAGCGGATGGTGTGGTGATGCATATGATTTATCAAGAATCAGAAAAGACCAAGGACAATTGGGAAATGTTGCCTGAAATAATGGATAAGGCTTTTGATTTTATAAACAAAAAATACGGCAAATATCCTTACGATCAATATACTTTCATTCAAGGAGGAGATGGAGGTATGGAATATCCAATGGCAACGCTCATCACTGGAGAAAGATCTTTAGAAAGTCTGGTTGGTGTCTCTGTTCATGAACTAATGCACTCTTGGTATCAAATGATGATGGGGACCAACGAAGCTTTGTATGCTTGGATGGATGAAGGTTTTACAAGTTTTGGATCAAATGAAACGATGGCATATCTAAGAGCAAATGGCTTTTTAGGTCCAAAAAAGCAAACTGAAAATGCACAACAAAGATCTTATGCAGGGTATAGAAATTTAGCTGTGAGTGGGGTAGAAGAACCTATGACAACACATGCTGATCACTTTAATACAAACTTTGCCTATGGTCAAGCTGCTTATTCGAAAGGATCTGTTTATTTGAATCAACTTTCTTACATCATTGGCCAAAAAGATTTTGATGCTGGTATGTTGGCTTATTATGATAATTGGAAATTTAAACATCCAAATCCAAATGATTTTATTCGAATAATGGAAAAGCAATCTGGATTGGAACTGGATTGGTATAATGAGTACTGGGTTCAGACAACAAAAGTCATTGACTATGGTATTGAAGGATTGGAGTCTGCAGGTAAAAAAGAAACCAAATTGAGCTTAGCCAAAAATGGAACAATGCCAATGCCAATTGATATTGTTGTAACGGATAAAAAAGATAAAAAGCATTACTACACCATTCCTTTAAGAATAATGAGAGGCTCAAAAAATGCGGATAGAAATATGGATTTTGAAGTGATGCCTGACTGGCCTTGGACGAATCCTACCTATGACTTGATCTTGCCTTTCAAAATCAAGAAAATTAAATCTATCGAAATCGATCCAACCGCAAGGATAGCCGATTTAAATGTTGAAAATAATAAGGTGAATGTGATTAAAGGGGAAATGAAAAAAGAAGAAACAGAAGAATAAAAAAAGAAGAGCGAAGTAACTATACTTCGCTCTTGAAAAGAAATCACCCGACTGCTAAATTATTTCTAATTAAAGACCTAAGATAGCACATAAAGAAATTCAAAATTGAATTTGCCTTACAGGTACGAATGTAGGTTTAATTCTCTTTTTCTACTTACTAATCTACTTAAGTTATTTGAATTTTAATGAATGGTTTCTGTAACAATATTTTCATGTACTTACCTAATTTATTGGTTAAAATAAATTATTTTGCCTTTTTTTATGTCACAGTAATCAATTGTTCACAGCCTAAAAACCACACTAAATTAATGATAGCAAGGATTACCACACGAGTGAAGGCCTCCTTTAATACTGTAATTGAAAATTTCGATGCAAGATTATTTAATGCATTAAGCCCTCCTTTGATAAAGGTCAATTTACTTCGTTTTGATGGTTGCCAAAAAGATGACAAGGTGCATGTCGAATTAAATATTTTGGGCTTTAAACAAAATTGGGAAGCCTTGGTTGTAGCGGATGAAAACTCAAATGGGCAATGGTATTTTAAAGATATTGGCAGCAAACTTCCTTTTCCATTAAAGTCATGGGAACATAGGCATTACGTCAATAAAATCGATAAGGAAACTGTTGAAATTATCGACGACGTAAATTACCGCACCATCAATCCAATCGTTGACATTCTGGTCTATCCATTTATCTATTTTCAATTTTTTTGGCGAAAGCATATTTATAAAACTTATTTCCTTGATAAGTGAAAAAGAAATTGTTATTCTAGTTTTAATCACTTAAATTATCTCTTCCTCCCGCTCATATATTCAACTAGTTTTAATGTCCAAGGTACTACCCGTTTTTGTAATATTAATCTTATTGCAAATTCAACTTATTGCCCAAACGCAAAGTGAGCAGATTATATCACTTTATGAAGCTGAAAACTTCGAAAGTATCATAGATCTAAAAATTGAAAATCCTGCCAAGTTAACAGCTCACGATTCATTCCTTATTGGAATGAGTTTTTATAACTTGTCAAAAGATAAAGAAGCTATGCCTCATTTTGCCCGAGCGGTAGAACTTAAAAAAGATGACGCGGAGTACAATTTTTTTCTTGGCATAAGTTATTTGTTTTTAGGGGAATACGAAAAAGCAAAAGAAAGCATTGAAGCCTCTTCAAAAGTTGAACCCAATAGTCCTTTGTACAAAATCGCTCTAGCAGATGTTTATTACAACACAAAAGATTTTGAAAAAGCTAAAAGTTTATACAAAGAAGCGCAACAGATTGATGATTGTCCAGACAGAGCTTTTGTAATGCTTGGTCAAATTCTTATGGAAGAAGAAAAGTATGAAGAGGCATTAGATGCTTATAAATCATCCTTAGATCAGGTAGATCAATTTTATGGCTCTTTTATAGATTGTCTTTATAATATAGGTTCACTAGAATACCAACTAAAGAAATTTGCCGATGCTAAAAACACATTTAGTAAGCTTATAGAACTCAGGCCTTTGGATTACGAAGCTATGTCTAAGGTCATACAATGCTGTTATGCGACCGATCAGTTAGAAGAAATTGATTATTGGAAAAATAGAATCTATGATGGATATGAAACCAAAGCTTTGCCAAATCACATGGCAGATATGTTTTGTTTCGATCAATTTACATGGAATAATCAGCAAGTTCTGGCCTTTGAAAAATTTGAACAACCTGATGCGGGCCTATTTTATAAGCATATTTTCTATTTGATTGATTCAAATGGAGACATTGATTATTCTGTTCAAACTGAACATTCAGAAGCTGTGATCTCCTTTAATAAGTACTATGTTTTAGGAAAATCTGACAAAAACGGACATTCTTCCTTTTTTGACTATTTGTTTGATAAAGAATTGGAATACAATGAGCTAAAACAAGCTGTAATTGATATCTTTGAAGACAAAACAAAAGCTTCAGTTTCTTCTTCCAAGAAGAAAAAGAAGCGAAGATCAAAGAAGAAGAAAAAACAGCTATAAATGTCAGTTTCAGTTCAAAACCTTACAAAAGATTATTCCGGCCAGTTGGCTGTTAACGATGTAAGCTTTGATATTAAACCTGGAGAAATAGTAGGCTTTTTAGGACCGAATGGTGCAGGAAAGACTACTACCATGAAAATTCTAACCAGTTTTATTCCACAGACCTCCGGTCAAGTATCCGTTTGTGGCTTTGATGTTGTCAAAAATCCATTAGAAGTAAGAAAAATAATTGGCTACTTGCCAGAGCATAATCCTTTATACAAAGAAATGTATGTTAAGGAGTATCTACAATTTGTGGCTGGTCTTTATAAAATAAAAAAGAAAAAAGCCAGGGTTGCTGAATTGATAGAAATGACTGGACTTGGCAAAGAGCAACATAAACTCATAGCTGCACTTTCAAAAGGATATAGACAAAGAGTTGGCTTAGCTCAATCTATGCTCCATGATCCCAAGGTCCTCATCTTGGATGAACCCACTTCAGGGCTAGATCCAAACCAATTGGTTGAGATACGCTCCTTAATCAAAGAATTTGGTAAAGAGAAAACTGTTATCTTTTCGACCCATATTATGCAAGAGGTACAAGCCATTTGTGATCGAGTCTTAATTATTAATTCAGGAAAACTTGTTGCAGATGATAATATAAGTGCCTTGACTTCAAAAGTCGCAAAGGGTAGATGTTTTATTGTAGAATTAAAAAATCCAAATGATATAAAATTCCTTGAGCAATTGGAAGCTATTGAGAATGTCCAAAAATTACCAAAAAATAAATTCAAGGTATTCTCAAATACTTCTAAAGATATCCGTGAGAATATCTTTAAGGCAATTACAGACAATAACTCCATTCTTCTTGAATTAACAGAAGATGTTTCTACGGTTGAGGATGCATTTCAAAAATTGACAAAATAAAAGTAAATTGTAGCCTCATATACTATTTAGACTTTCGTAAGTGTAAATGATATTTACCTTCCTCTCCAAACCATTTGATCATTTAGAAATTTAAACTTAACAATGAAAAGAATTGGTTTACTCTCAGATACCCATAGTCATTTAGAAGATAATATTTTCAAACACTTTGAAGCGTGCGATGAAGTGTGGCATGCTGGAGATATAGGTGATGTTGTCGTGTCAGACACCCTAGAATCTTTTAAACCCTTTCGTGCAGTCTACGGCAACATTGATCATGGCGTAGTCAAACATACCTATCCTCTCAATGCAAGATTCAATTGCGAAGGCTTAGATGTATTAATGACACATATTGGCGGATATCCTGGACGTTACAACAATAGAGTAACAGAAATTTTCGAAACCAATCCACCCAAATTATTTATCTGTGGACATTCACACATTTTAAAAGTAATGAATGATAAGAAGTATGGATTTCTTCATATCAATCCTGGGGCTTGTGGCAATCACGGTTTTCATGCTATAAAAACAATTACTCGTTTTTCAGTGGACAAAGGAAAAATATTTGACCTCGAAGTGATTGAACTTGGACAAAGAGGGGAAATAAAAAGTAAATAAGTCTATAATGTTTTGAAAAGGGATATTCAGAACGCCGGAGACGTGACATTATTGTAGCCCAGTGTGTAAACACTAAGTACAAGAAATGAGCAGAATTCATTTGGCGTGATTTTTTGAAAAATTAGAAGATCCTTTAACCTTAATTTTCCTGTAGCATCAGGGCATGCCCTGATGCATTATTGTGAATAAAAAAATCAAATAATATATAATTCCAATGATACCCATTAATAAGGTGTCCTTGAATAGAATTCTGATAAATAGTTTTAAGTCCATATAGCTTCTTTTTATTCCTACCCAACCGAGTGAATTTATAATATGGATTTTAATGACCCTCTCGCTTTCGAGTAAGATAACTTCAAAGTTAGAAAATGAACAAACTTTTTATCTGTTGAAAACGCAACCTGTACACCCTTTTTGGGAATTTGACAATTATGTAAACTTTAAATGCTTTAATAATTTAAAGAGAATAATTTGTTCTCCTGGAGAAGAGTTTACGAAAGTGGATTCTTAATTTTCAACAAGAACATTCTAAATTAACGATTACCATATTTTTTTTCAACTTGATAGTGAAAACACAAATCTCTCCATCTGAAATCATAAGCTCTTGTTTCCAGTTCCTCAAAACACTAAATCCTTCAAAGTCTCTCCAAGAAGAGCTTAACAAAATTAGTACTTCTTCAATGCTATAATTTGGGAAAACATAACATGTTTCTCCCCAATTTCCCCCTGTACTTTCTAATTTTTCTATCCCATCTAAATACCTGTGCTTTACAGAAAGATTTAGTCCGTTTCTATCCTTGATAACTTGGCTATTGTGCAAGGTATCAATTCTAGTCTTTCTCAAATTGATATCATAAAGGAATGGCTTATCAACATTTTCTGGTTTTGCATAAAGTAGATACTGGTCTATTAGAAAACCTATTTTTCCATCACTTGAAATTACCTTTACCCAATTACCTTTTAGTATTAACGGCTCTACCTGTTTAGAATAATAATTTGATTCTGTTTTGGAAATACATTTGATATTAAAAGTCTTGCTGCAAAATGCTTTGACTTCAATCTCCTCTCCAAACCTCAGTTTTTCGATTACGTCAAAACTTGTTCCGGGTCCAGATCTTAAATTCAAACCACTTTTTGCCCACAGATACAGTTTGTCTCCAATATTGTATTTATTTGCCGCTTTGGTATTTGTAGATAATATTATAAGGCCTAGTGAAATTAAAATTAATTTTTTCATGATTAGCTGTTAATTTTTTCTAATAAATATTCCACTGCTAATATCAGGATGATTTCATCCAATAACACATTGAACTATTATTCGTTGGTTCCTAGCAATTAAGCGTAAGGGTATGTCGTAATTAAACAAGTAAGACCTCTTTTCATCTTTCAGATTCTGCAAATTATTTGAGGATTTCATTTCCTCTTTGAAGTAGTTTTGCCTTGTAGTCTTGTAAAAGACAATTTGTCAGCTATTCTTCCCCGTATCCCTAACGCAGATTCATCGTCGAAGCTATCAAATAAGCGTTTGCTATGCATCACCCCTGAAATATGTTCATATTTCAATCTCACAAATATGCCGGTCTATATTTCATCAACATAGTAGTTCGATTCATTAATTGAATCCAGCAATACTGGATTCAGTTATTTTAAACTCAGAGGGAGGTTTTCGAAATTGGTTTGAGAATGAAAATTCAGATCCTTGATTTCTCTACCTAAGAAAATGCCCCAAATATCTTTCGACAGTCAAAGACATCACAATATCCGCTTCACATTTATCAACAAGATCCATGTCAATTTTAGAATCCCAAATGTAAACAACTTTATAAAAGTGTAAAGAGAGGAATTGTACCATTTCAGAAGTGTAAGAATCTCTAAATACTATAACAGTATCTGTATTGCCGCATTTTTCATTCAGAGTGATTGTAGTAGCATTCGGAAAGCCATCTGTAGCGATCTTTTCAAATCCAAGGTCTTTATTTTTTAATTTAAAAATTGGCTTGTTATCATAGTATGATGTCATTTTTTTAACTCCCATCATACTTGTCAAATCTCCATTTCTTTTTTCTTCATATTCAATTTCAAAATAAGTATCGTCGTAAGGAGAAATGTTAAATTCATTGAAGGTCTGTTCAAAAAAGGCCTGATAAGCAACATGAGCACCAAGGGCATTCCAATGCGTGTCAAATTTAAGGTAAAGTTGCCCTTGGTCTTTGCCATTAAGAAGATCTTCTCTTACATCGATAATCTGAAAATTTCTTTCATCAAAGTAGCTAACTATTTTACTTGCAAAGGAAGTATCTTTTTGGATTTGAAGCTTCATCGAAAAAGGCAATTTTTCAGGATAAATACTATGCTTGTTGGGAAAAAATCCTACAATATATTTAATCCCACTTTTTGCAAATGTATTTTTAAAGCCTAATTGTTTTTTGTAGATTCTTTCAAGATCTGCTTCAGTGATTAATTTTTGATTTGAATAGCTTTGATAAATAGAATCACTTTTCGAATTATGAAATAAATATCCATCCGCTCCGAACAAAACGGACTCCGGATCTGAAGAAACTTTAAAATAATCAATTTTTATTTTGCTATTCCAATTTACAAGCAGAGAACGCAGACCAAAATTATCGTTGTAGTATTTTTCGAATTCTTGAGGATAGGTTTTCTTTATTTTAAACTTTGGTTTTTGTTCCAGCGTTCTTTTTTCATTGAGACTTGAATCACTTTCAATAGTAAATAATTCTGAAAAGCCTGATGAGATTAAAATTAGAAGGAAGCCAACAATGAAAAGGTTGGAAGATATACCTCTGAGGGTAAAATTATTTTTTGAAAAGACAGAAGATAATATTGATGAAATATTTTTTTTCATAATTAAAATCTATAATAGATAAATGGATTATAGGTTGTTTGCGCCAATTCCATTATCGAAAAAATAAAAATAAGAAGTAAAAAAGTATGTTTCATGGGGTCTAGTATTCTTAGGCCAAGTGCGAAAGTTTTTATGTGCTCTTCAATATATTTTCTAACAGGCATAGAAAAAACTATACCTATAAGCGCTATCCCAATAATATATTTATTGATAAATAAGTAAGGATAATTATTTGTCCCTGAAGAAAACGAAAACATTTTTCCAATAAAATGAAAAGCATATTGCAAGTTCTCAGATCTAAACAGAACCCATCCTAACATCACAACAAGCAAAGTATAAATCCTAGAAAGAATGGATAATTTTTCAACAAATTTTGTTATCCCAACTCGTTCAATGACAATAAAGAAACCATGAAAGAGCCCCCAAACAACAAAATTCCAACTCGCTCCATGCCAAAGACCTGTCAAGAAAAAAACTATGAGCAAGTTTACATAAGTTCTAGATCTACCTTTTCTATTACCACCCAAAGGAATGTAAAGATAATCCTTGAACCAAGAGGAAAGAGATATGTGCCATCTTCGCCAAAATTCGCGAATCGATTTAGATATGTAAGGATGCTCGAAGTTTTCCTTAAAGTTAAATCCCAACATTTTTCCCAAACCTATTGCCATATCAGAATAGCCAGAGAAATCATAATATATCTGCAAAGTATAACAGACAATACCAATCCAGGCTAAAGAGCTGGACATTTCCATTGGAGCAATCTCAAATACTTTGTCAGCAATCAATCCAACATTATTGGCAATAAGGATTTTTTTCGCAAAACCTATGATGAATCTAGAAATACCTTCTTTAAATAAAGATGCTGTGATGATTCTGCTAGAAATTTCCTTTGCTATATCTTGGTATCTAACGATAGGTCCTGCAATGAGCTGCGGAAATAGGGAAATATACATACCCAATTTTATAAGACTCTTTTGTCCAGGAACTGTTTTTCTATAAACATCTACTAAGTAGGATATGCTTTGAAAGGTGAAAAAAGAAATTCCTATGGGTAGTGTTACTTTAGAAACATCAAGTTCTAAATGGATGCCCAGTTGGGAAAAGCTATCAAGCAAAAAATGGATATATTTATAATAGCCTAAGAGCGCTAGGTTAAATATAATCCCTAGAGTTAGTGCTACTTTTGATTGCTTATCAGCCCCTTTGTTTTGGTATTCAGAAATAGTATTTCCAACTATATAATTGACACAAATTGAACCCATCATTAGCAGAACCAACAAATATTCTCCCCAAGCATAAAAGAAGAGACTTGCTATAAGAATAAATAAATTTCTATATTTTTTCGCAAGTAAAAAATGGAGGCCTAGTACAATAGGTAAGAAGATAAAAATAAAAATAGTCGAGCTAAAAATCATAGTAGATCAATACATAAAGATAAATCAAAGACTAGACTTGTTTCAGAATTTCGATTTGTTTTCAATTTTACATTTGGTATATGATTTATCATTTATGATCTATTTAATTTGATAGTTCAAACTTCATCCCTTCTTCTGCAATCTTAAATCCCGCTCGGATTACTTCACGCCATTCTTCATTTACATCATTTAGCAGTGGATTCGTATGGTTGAAATGTATAAAGTGGATTTTAGCTTTTTCTTCTTTTGGTAAATCTTTAAATAATTCCATACTTTCTTTTATGAATGGATGTGGAATCTCAGACATATCTCTTCCCCAGATTTCACCATTTTGATAAAAGGTGCCATCAAGAAAAGCATAGTCAACCTCCTTTATCCATTTGATTATGCTTTCATCCCATTTGCTCCATTTGTCAATGTCCGGAATAAAGAGTGCCAACTTAGTTTGACCAGAAATAAGAAATCCTACTGTTTCCGAAAATTCATCTCTATGTGGCACAAGTAAAGGAATTACCCTTAAAGAATCAGAAAGTAAAATTGCATCTTTATTCTTCATTTCATGTAGACTTATATTTTTCAAATCTACTAGCTGACTCCATGGTCCGTTTTCTTCTAAAAAAGTCTTCATCTTAGACATTACATATACCGGCATTTCTGAAGCACCAAAAGCCTCTCTTCCCAATTGCATCAATCCGGTATAATGTCCCATGTGAGCATGGGTAATAAAAATTCCATTGGGCAAAACTTGTTCACTGTTGGAATATTGCTCGGCCATTATTATTTGATCTTTAATATCCGGTGTAGCTTCTATTAGCCAGTATTTATTTACAAAAGTATCATAGACTCCAATACATGTAACAGAATTTCTTTTTTGTGTAAGATGTTTGCAGCAACTTTTCTTGCAACCTATTTGCGGATAACCCGCATCTTGAGCAATCCCTAAAATTGTTAAAAACTGATTTGAAATATTTTGACCAATCAAACTTAATTGAATAAAGAAAAAACTTGTCACCCAAATAGCCAGCTTTAAAATTTTGAACATTTATTTTTAATTTTATTAACAAGATAGTTGCATAAATATTTAACTTCGTGCTCTCCGCGAAAAACCACCCAAATCTACCAATCTTTTTAAATACTACAGATTACTCTTTTTATTAAAAAACTGATTTATGAGATTAATTGGGTATTTCCTAATGATAATGGTAGTGCTTTGCCTTGTTCACAATTTAACAGCTCAAGAATGTGGAACAGAATTCTTGCATGAGAACTGGCGAACTACAACTTATGATAATTCTAGAAGAGTAGGCCAGGCTTTAAGGCAAGAAAGATCTTCTAATGCACCTTATGTTATTCCTATTGTTTTTCATGTTTTTCATCTAGGAGAACCTGAAGGCATTGGATCAAATATTAGTAGCAAATATGTGCAAGAAGCGCTTGATCGTTTGAATAAAAACATGGCAGGGGAGAATGGAAATGGCTTAGATATGGAAGTTAGGTTTTGTCTAGCTTCCAGAAGCCCAGAAGGACATTCTACTAATGGGATTAATAGGATCGACGGCACTAGAATCCCACAATATGCAAGATATGGGGCCAGATTTGGAGCATCAGATGGAGCTTCCTTAAAAACTATAAAAGGCTATTCAAAATGGCCAGTTCAAGATTATTACAATGTATGGATTGTAACCAAAATTGGAGGGGGAACCATTTTAGGTTTGGCTTCTTATCCTAATGGGGATGATTTAGACGGGATGGTTATCAGGCATACTTCTTTACAAACGGATGTCTTTACGCATGAAATTGGCCATGGCTTTAATCTATTCCATACTTTTCAAGGAGATAATGGAGAAATTTGTCCTGAAAATTCAAATTGCTCGCAAGATGGGGATGAAGTTTGCGACACAGCTCCACACAGACGATTCGATTGCCATGATTCAGCCTGCAGTACAAACAGGGATCTTGCAATCTCGTCAAATAATTTCATGAGTTATTGTGTTGGAAGAAACAGTTTCACGCAAGGACAAAAACAGCGCTTTCATGATGCCTTATTTGGCCCAATAAGATCAAGTTTGTTAAATTCAGTTGGTTGTAGCTATATAAATGATTATAACCTTGCAATGATTGAGATTGTAAATCATCAGAACCAATTTTGTGATGGAAGATATTATCCTAAAATACGAATTAGAAATCAAGGTGCTATTACACTAAATTCTTTTGTTGTAAAATACAAAGTCTCTGGCCAAGCTGAAAAAACACAAATCTTACTAACGAATTTAGGCTATGGGGAATATGGAGTATTTGACCTGAATCCTATAAATGTTCCTGACGGTTTTATTTCCTTTTCTGTTTCGCTTCATTCACCAAATACTTTTGAAGATCAACAAAATCACGACAACAGTTTAACTACTGGGATTCCTTTTAGCCCAGTTGATTTTGTTGAACCTAAAATAGAAGAAGACTTTGAAAACCTCAATTATAAACTCCCTGATAATTGGTCAAAGGCAGCAAATTTAAGTCAAGTTTCAAAGTGGAACTCGATTCAAAATGTAAACAATGGCTGGCTTTATGTAAATGGCAACTTTACACAACCTTCTGCTACCATTCATGATGAACTTACATTACCTGCTTTAGATTTGGCATCCACAAAAGACATTAATTTAAGTTTTGACTATGCTTTTGGAGGAAATAGCCAGGTCGATTTTAGCCAAACTTCACTAGAAGTTTTAGTAAGACTAGGCTGCAATGGTCAAAGCAAAAGTATCTGGAAGTCACAAGGAAATGCTTTGGTAACCTTTACTTCTGGATCCTTAAATAATCCAAGCAATTATAGAAAGCTGTCTCTTAATCTGGATGAATTTGCTGGTGAAAAAGTCTTTCTTACTTTCAGATATTCTTACAATGTTGCAGGAAGTCCAAGTCTCAATTTAGATAATCTAAATCTTAGCTCAAATGTTGATACCAATTCAGGCAATACCAACAATGATATAGATGCGCTACCAGATCTGACATTGAGTAATTTAAGAGATCATGATACAGAGATTCAATCAGGGGAAATTCTAAATTTTTACTTTGATGTAAATAATTTTGGAGAAGCGGATGTGCTAGGATCTTATGCCATCTCCTCCTATTTGTCTACGGATAAAAATTTAAGCAACTCTGACATAGCTTTAGAAAGATCGTTTACTGGTTTTACAAAAGTCGGAACCATTCCTGATCTATTAGGTAGAATAGAATTGCCAAGTATATTATTGGGTCAATTTTATCTAATACTTAAAGTTGATGGGGATGACAATATTGAAGAATCAAATGAACTAAATAATATACTTGTATCTGAAAAGCCAATTCAGGTCAGACCCTATAGCGAACCAGATCATTGTGAGCAAGAAATCAGTGGTTTCGATTTTATTGGAAATTATAAAAACGCTTCTTATTACCTCTCACAGAATGAAACACATTGGAATGATGCGAGTTTTCAAGCAAATCAACAAGGCGGGTACCTCCTTACTATTAACGATAAGGCAGAGAATGATTTTATACAAAGTAATATCGATGAAATCATTCTGATAGGATTGCATGATCAATACACCGAAGGCACTTACGCCTGGCATTCTGGCGAAGCAGTAAATTACCTTAATTTTGAATCAAACAATTCTGCTTCTAATGACTTTGCAAGGATGAACTTTTGGGATGGAAAATGGGCAATGGATTCAAGATGGGTTTCAAGAAAATTCGTATTAGAATTTCCTTGTGAAGAAAATAAATTGCCAAATGATATCCAATTGAGAGGGGAGAGTGGACAAATGTTGCGTAATACCTATGAACTTTTTCCTAACCCAACAAATGAAGTCTTGAACCTTGATTTTTTTATCGGGAATTTGACTTCTGATAAGTTCCATCTAGAGGTTTTAAATACATCAGGTCAAAGTATCTATCGGTCTAGCAAAGAGGTTTTTGCAGGGGAGAACTTAATACAATTAAATGTAGGTGATTTTTCAACAGGTGTTTATCAATTGGTGATTCAGACTGGAAAAGGGGAAAGGGTAGTGAAGCGATTTGTGAAGATGTAAAGGAATCAAATTGGTCCACTACCTACTGAAAGTCGTGCATGTAAATGATTTATCGTGTCCTCTTTAACAAATGCACTAAAACTGTTCGTTGCGACTTGCAGTCGCACACGGAACATGCAACGCAGCCTCTGGCTGCAATAAAGAATTAAATTTTGCTTACAACAAAAAAAGAAACGGCCCCAACAGGGGCCGTTTCTTTCATATATACCTTAAAGTCTACTCTAAGAAGTTAAATCTTCTAACTTAGAAAAGTCTCAAACTTCAAACTCAAGAATCGTCTTCTCTATAATATCACAACACTCATTTAGCTGTTCTTCATCCATAACCAAAGGTGGAGCAAATCGGATAATATTGCCATGCGTAGGTTTTGCAAGCAATCCATTGTCTCTCAAGGCAACACAAATGTTCCATGCCGTCTTAGAATCTTCTGTGTCATTGATCACAATGGCATTCAAAAGTCCTTTACCTCTGACTAAATTCACAAGCTCGCATTTGTCTACGAGCCCTTGCATTCTAGCTCTAAAAATGTTTCCAAGATGATCTGCATTTTTTGCAAGCTCTTCATCCTTAACAACTTCTAATGCGGCGATTGCCACGGCACAAGCTAAAGGGTTACCACCAAAAGTAGAACCATGTTCCCCAGGACGAATGCAGTCCATAATTTCATTGTTAGCCAATACAGCCGATACAGGAAATACACCTCCAGAAATAGCCTTGCCTAAAATCAAAATATCCGGCTTAATATCAGGTTTATTTTCACATCCTTTTTGACAATCACAATTTCCACAAGTTGCTAGGAGTCTACCTGTTCTTGCAATTCCTGTCTGCACTTCATCTGCAATAAATAATACATTGTGCTTTTCACAAAGTGCTTTGCAATCAGCAAGATAATTCTCATCAGGAACAAAAACACCCGCTTCCCCCTGTATAGGTTCTACCAAAAATCCTGCAACATTAGGATCTGCCTCTAAAGCTTCTTTCAGAGCTTTTGTGTCATTGTATGGGATAACCTGGATTCCTGGCATAAAAGGTCCAAATCCTGTTGTACTAGAAGGATCAGTCGAACCTGAGATTATTGCCATAGTTCTACCATGAAAATTTCCAGTTACAAAGATGATCTTTGCTTCATTGTACGCGACTTTCTTTTTTTCGTAAGCCCACTTTCGACATATTTTTAAAGCCGTTTCCACAGCTTCTACACCAGTGTTAATTGGCAAGACCTTATCGAAACCAAAATAAGAGGTAACATATTTCTCATACTTACCTAATAGGTCATTATAAAAAGCTCTAGAAGTAAGTGTTAGCTTTGTTGCTTGTTCTGTTAAGGCGTTGACAATCCTCGGATGACAATGACCTTGGTTAACTGCTGAATAAGCAGATAAAAAATCGTAGTATCTTTTTCCTTCAACATCCCACACATAGACCCCTTCTCCTTTTGCAAGTACGACAGGTAAAGGGTGATAATTATGCGCCCCATACTTATCTTCCATTGCGATCAATTCCTCTGAACTTAATTTTTTGTCTACAAGCATAAGATGTTTTATTTTAATTTATATCAAAGATTATACTAAGTATTTTATTATCTAGATTTATTCGATTTCAATTAGACATATTTTGCAACGTCAACATAAGGCAAATCAAAAGCATCGCAGACCCCTTTATAAACGACATCACCTTTTATGACATTAAGCCCAAGTCTCAAAGACTTGTTATCCTGACAAGCTTTAACCCAACCTTTGTCTGCTAATTGAATAGCATATGGTAAAGTAGCATTTGTTAAAGCAGTTGTTGAAGTAAATGGCACCGCACCTGGCATATTTGCCACACAATAGTGTAAAACGTCGTCAATAATATAGGTAGGATCCGTGTGGGTCGTGGGTTTTGTTGTTTCTATACATCCTCCTTGGTCAACAGCTACATCCACTACGACCGTGCCTGCTCGCATGTCTTTAAGCATGTCTCTAGTGATCAAATTAGGGGCTTTTGCTCCTGGTATTAGAACAGCTCCAACGATTAAGTCATGCGTTTTGATTAATTTTCTTATGGTATATTCATTGGAGTACAATGTTCTGACATTTGCTGGCATCACATCGGCAAGGTATCTTAACCTTTGTAGGTCGATATCAAGAATGGTGACAATTGCTCCCAAACCTGCGGCCATTTTTGCTGCTTGCGTTCCCACAATTCCTCCTCCTAAAATCATCACTTTTCCTGGAGGGGTTCCTGGGACACCACCAAGTAGTACTCCTCTTCCGCCAGAAGGCATCTCTAAATATTTTGCACCCTGTTGGATAGCCATTCTTCCTGCAACCTCCGACATTGGAATAAGTAAAGGGAGTGTCCTATCTGGCATTTCAACAGTTTCATAAGCAAGACAAACAGCACCGCTCTTTATCATGGCATTTGTCAATGGTTCATAGGATGCGAAATGAAAATAAGTGAACACCAACTGATCTTTCTTTATCAAGCTATATTCTTGCTCAATCGGTTCTTTAACCTTAATAATCATTTCAGCGATTGCATAAGTACTTTCAATATCTGGCTGAATAATAGCTCCTGCTTTCGTATAATCCTCATCTGTAAAACCAGAGCCGTTTCCTGCTGTCGATTGGACATTTACCTCGTGTCCTCTTTTTATTAATTCAAAAGCACCTGCAGGGGTCAAAGCAACCCTGTTTTCGTTCGTTTTTATTTCCTTAGGGACACCTATTATCATGATTTTAAGTATTAAATTTTGATGAATTAAGAATGAGGCAAATATAAACTGAAATAATCGAAAACTTAGTATTAATTTGTCAAGAAGAAGGAGTTTTCTATCTGTGGTACAATGCCTTTTGATTGGGCCACCTCAAAGAGCTTTTCTATCGCTTTTCGTCCTGCTATTCCGAGGTTTTGAGAGTACTTATTAACGTATAGTCCTATATGTTTTTGAACCACCGTTTCATCCATCTCTTGTGCATGCTTTAATATGTAGTCTTTGGAGGATTCCGGATGCGCAAAAGCAAAGCGAACAGATTCTGTCACCAAGTCATTTACCAGTTCTTTTAAAGATGGATCTAGGTCTTTTTTTATAACAATTCCACCCAAAGGGATAGGAAGCTTATATGCTTCTTCCCAATATGCTCCAAGATCAAGAATTTTGTGAAGCCCTTTGTCTTGATAAGTAAATCTATTTTCGTGGATAATTAGACCTGCCTCACATGCCTCAGTGAGTACTGCCGTTTCAATCTCATCAAATAGCATTTCTTTTTTATTCTTAATATTAGGATAGGCCAGACTGAGTAAAAAATTTGCAGTTGTATACTTTCCTGGAATGGCAATGGAACAGTTTTCGATTTCTTCTTTTTCAATTGGGCGCTTAGCTATCAAAAGGGGGCCGCAATTATTGCCGAGAGCAGCCCCTGCATCTAAAAGGCTATAAGTTTCAGTCAAGTAAGCAAAGGCATGAAAGCTCAATTTGGTAATATCCAGTTCAGATTCAAAAGCCATAGCATTGAGTTCTTTGACATCTGCCATGCTCAGTTTAAAATCTATACCTTTGGTGTCTATTTTATGATGAATTAAGGCATCAAAAATAAAAGTGTCATTGGGACAGGAAGAGTAGCCAATGGTTAATTGCATTTTAATTTGATTTATAAGCTAACAATTGTTAATTGCATTTGTTGATTTAAAAAGTAAACATAGCTAATTCGATTAATTCATGAGGAAGGATAAGAAATATAAAATTGATGTAATCTACGAAGACAATCACTTGATTGCTGTTAATAAGCAAGGTGGATGGCTTACCCATGGCGATAAGACCAAAGATAAACCACTTAGTGAGTTTGTAAAGGATTATATAAAGGTGAAATATGATAAACCTGGAGATGTCTTCCTTGGTGTCATTCATAGGATTGATAGACCAGTCTCGGGCTGTGTAGTCTTTGCCAAAACTTCTAAGGCTTTGGTCAGAATGAATAAACTATTTCATGATAAAGCAATTGAAAAGACTTATTTGGCCATTACAAATAGGTGTCCCACAGAAATTGAAGGCAAATTGACCCACTTTCTGAGAAAGGATACAGAGAAAAATGTGAGCTATGCTTATGATGATAATAAATCAAATAAGGCTAAAGGAGCAAAGAAATCTGAACTGACCTATAAATTGTTAGGTAGAATTGCTGGACATCATTTGCTAGAGGTCAAACCCTTAACAGGCAGACCTCATCAAATTAGGGTGCAGTTGAGTAAAATTAATTGTCCGATTAATGGTGATGTAAAATATGGTTTCACTAGACCAGCTAGAGATGGAAATATATACTTGCATTGCGCTTCTTTAGGATTTGAGCATCCTATTCAAAAAAAGCCAATGCTTCTCAAGGCTAAAAAACCGTCAGACCAAATTTGGCAATTATTTTGATTCTTTTTAGCTATAAAAGTGACATTATGATAATTCTAATGTCTAATATTTAAGGAGATAGGAAATTCCAAATTTATTGAACATATCATATCATTAAATATTGCATTTGTGCTAATATTTAGCTAAATTAAAGAACCATATAAATTATAATCCATACACTGACATGACACACAACAAATTTATCCCGGATTCATTCCAACCGATTTCTGCTAGACTTTTAGTTTTACTTCAAAAATTCTCTACGGTTTCTCTTGAAGGAAATGCTAAAAACTCTAAAATCAAAAGAACTTACTTGAATCCTAGTCTAAACGAGGAGAACTAAATTTCTCGTCTCATTCTTAATTATTCTTCTTAATCTAAGCTCAGACTTAGTCCATATTAAATATTTTCATATTTAATAAAATTTTGCAATATTATTGTTATGTTTTATTCTATAAGCCTTTCAGCTTGCAGGAAAGGCTATTTTAGAATATTAATTGCATCATATGCCTTTTTTTAAACAAAAATTTGTTCTATATTTATTTCGTCAGAATAATTCCCACATTTAGAACATATCACGATTACATTTCCTATAAACCGATAAATCGTGAATAATTTAAACATTCTGGGTATGAAACCCTCATTTATTAAAGGTGTGGTATTTGGAGCAACAATTTCGTTGCTTATTTGGGCAGCTATTATTGCAAGCTTTGCTTTGTAAGAAATAGATTATCAAAACAATACTAGACCTTCTTCCTTAAGCTTATCTCTTTTCTCCTCAAGGAGCTCTATATTCCTGTACTATATTGAGATGCACTGTGATGATATACAAATTCTCACAAATTATAATTGTATTTTAGCATCAAAGAAATACAAGGAGTATTATACAAATCATTTATACCATTACTAAAGGTTCACCAATCTTAGCCATCCCTCAAGCTTAGCAAAGCGAACATCTAACACCTGACATCCAACATCTCACATCTGATAACCGACATCCGACATCTGACATCTGACATCTGAAATCTCATATCTCACATCTCACATCTGACACCCGACATCTCACATCTGATAACCGAGACATCCGACATCCGACATCTCACATCCAAGCCTACGTCTGAATTACCCCTACATTAAACTTCTCAACCGGCGCGTGATTAGCCATCTCTATCCCCGTAGAAATTATTTGACGCGTCTCAATAGGATCTATGATTGCATCTACCCATAATCTTGCAGCTGCATAATACGGAGTCGTCTGCTCATCATACCTTGCTTTAATAGCATCAAACATTTCTTTCTCCTTTGCTTCATCAACTTCTTCCCCTTTTTTCTTAGCAGTACTTACTTGTATTTGAGAAAGGACTTTTGCAGCGACTTGTCCGCCCATCACTGCAATTTTGGCCGTAGGCCAAGCAACAATTAATCTAGGATCATAGGCTTTTCCACACATTGCGTAGTTGCCTGCTCCAAAGGAATTACCCATGACTATACTGAACTTAGGTACAGTAGAATTTGAAACGGCATTAACCATTTTTGCACCATCCTTGATGATACCTCCATGCTCTGATCTCTTGCCTACCATAAAACCTGTTACATCATGAAGAAAAACCAAAGGAATCTTTTTTTGATTGCAATTGAGAATGAATCGCGTTGCTTTATCTGCACTATCAGAGTAGATAACCCCACCAAATTGCATTTCTCCTTTGGCATTTTTAACCACCTTTCTATTGTTAGCAACTATTCCTACAGCCCAGCCATCTATTCTTGCATAAGTACAAATAATCGTTTTGCCATAAGTCTTTTTAAACTCAGTCATTGAGCCCTCATCTACAATACAATCTAAAATTTCTCTTGTGTCGTATTGCTTCGTAGACTCTGAAGGAAATATATTGTAAATATTTTCTGCAGGATTTTTTGGAGCAATTGGCTTAGCTCTATCAAAACCAGTGGTATCAAACTGACCCATTTTGTCGACCAACTTTCTTATCGTGTCCAAAGCTTCTTGGTCGTCTTTCATCTTGTAATCCGTAACACCAGAGATGTCAGTCTGGGTAGAAGCTCCTCCAAGTGTTTCTTTGTCCACCACTTCACCAATGGCAGCTTTGACCAAATAAGGTCCTGCAAGAAAAATAGAACCTGTACCTTCTACTATTAAAGATTCATCAGACATAATAGGAAGGTAAGCGCCGCCAGCTACACAGCTACCCATGATTGCCGCTATTTGCGGAATACCCATGCTTGATAGCTTTGCGTTGTTTCTGAAAATTCTCCCGAAATGTTCTTTGTCAGGAAAGATTTCATCTTGTAAAGGAAGATATACCCCTGCAGAATCAACCAAATAGATTATGGGAATTCTATTTTCCATGACTATTTCTTGAGCCCTTAAGTTCTTTTTTCCAGTTATTGGAAACCAAGCTCCTGCTTTGACAGTGGCATCATTTGCCACTATCATGCACATCTTTCCTGATACATAGCCTATTCCTGCGATGACGCCTCCCGCAGGAGCTCCGCCATGTTCCGCATACATTTCAAATCCCGCAAAGGCACCTATCTCAAAAAAGTAGGAATCATCATCGACTAAGTAATTGATTCGTTCTCGTGCAGTTAACTTTCCTTTGGCGTGTTCCTTTTCAATTTTCTTTTTCCCGCCTCCTAAAAAGATTCTATCTAATCTTCGCTTCATTCTTGAAGTTGCTAATTTCATAGAATCTTCATTCATAGTGTCTTCTAAATTGATTTTCGCCATAATTCTATTCCTGTATTTTTATTCGGTAAACCGATTTATAGCACTCTTTATTACTTTTTAATCAAGAGTGCGTAGTATGCGATTACCCTATTTTTTAAACGCGTAAAAATAATCTCCTTCAAAATGCTCGTAAATGCCTTCCAGCATTATTTTTTCATTTGTTTCTTCTATAAAGGACACAAAACTTTCTAAGTCAACAACCTTCTTGTCGTTGATTTTTGTGATGATAAATCCCGGATCCATATTTGTTCTTGCTATTCTTGATCCTCTGTACACACTCTTGACCATGATTCCTTCTACAGAAAGTCTCTTTCGTTCTTCCTCATCCAAAGCTCGGCATTCAAATCCAAGATCTTCTAAAATAGTATAATTTTTTTCATCTAAAATTACTAGATCGGTATTCTTCATTTTATTTTTCAAAATTACAGTTGCTGATTTTCTTTTTGCTGCTCTAATATATTCGATTGTCATCTTGTTGCCTGGGCTATACATTGCAACTTGTTCTTGTAACTCGGGTATCGTACTTGTTTTGTAACCATTCACACTTATTATTACATCATCAACTTTAAGTCCTGCATCTGCCGCTCCTCCACCTTCCTCAATACGATTTATATGAATGCCTTCCACATTAGGCAATGAAAGTTCTTTGGCAAGTTTATCAGTAATGTTTTCTATACCAATGCCTAGCATACCTCTTTGTACTACACCAAAATCTCGCAAGTCAGAAATAATCTTTTGCACCAAGTTTATTGGTATCGCAAAAGAATAGCCTTCATATCTTCCGGTCCTTGTGATGATGGCCGTATTAATGCCAACCAACTCTCCATTAGTATTGACTAAAGCGCCGCCACTATTTCCTGGGTTAACGGCCGCATCTGTTTGTATAAAGGACTCTATAGAATACTGATCTTTGAGAATGTCAATGTTTCTACCTTTTGCACTTACGATTCCTGCAGTAACTGTTGATTCCAAATTAAAAGGATTTCCAACTGCCAAAACCCATTCTCCAACTCTTAGAGAATCAGAATTTCCAAAATTTACAGACCTAAATGCTTCCTCTCCATCAATTTTTAATAATGCCAAATCCGTCGCTGGATCTTTACCGATCAGTTTTGCTTCAAACTTTCTTTTGTCATTTAGGGTCACCTCATATTCATCTCCTTCTTCAATGACATGATTGTTTGTGACAATATAGCCTTCTGGAGATATCATCACGCCAGAACCAGTAAAACTTCCATGTGAGTTGTTGTTACCCCAGAATGTAAAATCTATGGTTTCTATGGCTTTGATATTGACCACTGAAGGAGATACTAAGCCTGCTGCATCTGTAAAGTTTGTTGGGGAAGAGGAAATAAAAGCTCTTTGTTTAGCGCCTGTCCCTATGTTATCGTTAAATGTGTTTGCATAAGTGGGTACTGGACTGTTTCTATAAACCACCTTTGCTGGTTGTTCCAAAGATTTATAAATGAAAACCGCCAATATTGCTGAGAATAGAGAACTGAGTACAATTGGTCCAAATTTTTTCATTTATTTGCTATCTTTTTAAATAATGCGCTTAATAATTATACCTGCTAACTCTTGAATTGTTGTTTTGAAACGGATATTTTACCACTTAGAATAGAGTTGAATTGGTATTTGTATAAAAAAACGTATAATTGAACCATAAACGGATAGTTTTCACCAAATTAACATTTCATTATTAAAATGGATAAAGATAATAAACGTAAAGATCCTTTTGATGGAGAATACCTAGGAAATATCTGGGGATGGAAGTTATCTTTCATCGGTCTAGGTGTTATTCTTTTCTTTCTCTTTTTAGCCTTATTTAGACAATATCAAACCGGCCGATCTATGTTTGATCCACCACCTCCATCTTCTGTTGATACAACCCTAATAAAGGAGTAATAATATGACAACTATCCCTTTTACAAAATACCAAGGCACCGGCAACGACTTTGTCATGATCGATCAAAGAAAAGAGCAATTTTTGGCCTTAGATGATCATAAAACCATTGAACTTCTATGTGATCGAAAATTTGGTGTAGGAGCAGACGGTTTGATCCTGATCCAAAATAAGGAAGCTTATGATTTTGAAATGATATACTTCAATGCGGATGGTTATCAAAGTTCCATGTGTGGCAATGGTGGCAGATGTATTACTGCTTTCGCAAAAGAATTGGCCTTACCTGGCAATGAATTCAACTTTCTAGCTATAGACGGTGCCCACATTTCCAAAATCGAAGCAGATGGAACAGTCTCTTTGCAAATGCAAGATGTAGACCAAGTTATAAATGGAGAAGACCATTACATTCTAAATACTGGTTCACCTCATTATGTAATTTTTGTTGAAGATGTCAGCGACATCGATATAAAACAAACTGGGCAATCCATCAGGTACTCCAAGGAGTTTGCTAAAGAAGGCATCAATGTCAATTTTGTAGAACGCACCGATGCAGGAATCATCGTCGCCACTTACGAACGCGGCGTAGAAGACGAAACACTGTCTTGTGGTACGGGTGTAACTGCCTGCGCATTAGCATACAGCTTAGAAACAAACAACTCAGATTTGAAAAATGTAAAGGTCGAAACCAAAGGAGGAAATCTGGAAGTTTCTTTTACATCCAATCCTTCTGGCGGTTTTGAAAATATTTGGTTGAAAGGCCCCGCGACAAAAATTTTTACCGGG
>CALIIW010000289.1 GCA_938018185.1 uncultured Saprospiraceae bacterium | reverse complement strand
AACCCCTTTATAGATCTTACCTTTCTTATGTAAGTCTACAAAAACCTTTATCACAGCTTTAGACATCTTGTCTTCCATGGTGAAACGCGTACGCTTCCAATCACAGGAGGCCCCAAGTTTCTTAAGTTGCCCCAAGATCATACCTCCATACTTATCTTTCCATTCAAAAGCATATTTCAAAAATTCTTCTCTACTGATATCTCCTTTATTTATGCCTCGCTCTTTAAGCATATTTACAACCTTAGCCTCGGTTGCAATCGAAGCATGATCTGTACCTGGTACCCAACAAGCGTTTTTTCCTTGTAGTCTTGCTCTTCTTATCAAAATGTCTTGGATGGTATTGTTCAACATATGCCCCATATGCAAAACCCCTGTAACATTGGGTGGTGGAATTACAATTGTAAAAGGCTCTCTTTCATCTGGAACAGAACTAAAATAATCTTGCGACTCCCAATGGGCATACCATTTGGATTCAATTTCCTTTGCACTATATCTATTTGATAATTCCATCTTTTTTCTTTGAAGTTTTAAACAATACTTTTCTCAAAAAAATTCACTTCTATTTGATTACGAAGCAGATCTTCCATTGTTTCTCGTGCTCGTATCAGATAATATTCTCCATCATGCACCATAACCTCTGCTGGCCTATACCTCGAATTGTAATTTGAAGCCATGGTTTGGCAATAAGCTCCTGCATTTTTAAAACAAAGAATGTCTCCTTCACTAATCTCAGAAATCTTTCGATTTGCGCCAAAGGTATCCGTTTCGCATATGTATCCAACTATGGTATAAATCCGGGGTTTGTTATTTGGCTGTGAAACATTAAATATTTCGTGGTGCGAACCATAAAACATTGGCCGGATCAAATGATTTAACCCAGAATCAATTCCTGCAAAAACCATAGAAATGGTTTGCTTCACAACATTCACTTTTGAAAAGAAATATCCAGACTCACTTACCAAAAATTTCCCAGGTTCAAACATTAAGGTCAATTCCTTTCCGTAATCCGTACAAAAAGCTTTAAACCTTTGGGAGATCCGCTCCCCTAATTCTTGAATGTCCGTGCTTATGTCATTTTCTTTGTAAGGTACTTTGAAGCCTGAGCCCAGATCTATATATTCTAAATCTTTAAATTCCTTCGCAGTATTCAATAATATCTCGCAGCCTTGAATAAATACCTCTATGTCAAGAATATCAGAACCAGTATGCATGTGCAAGCCCTCTACCTTCAAATTCGTAGTTTCTACGACTCGTTTTAAATGTGGAACTTGATGGAAAGAGATTCCAAATTTGGAATCTATATGTCCAACGGAGATTTTACTATTCCCTCCAGCAAAAATATGTGGATTAATTCGCACACAAACAGGATAATCTGGATACAAATGCCCAAACTGCTCAAGTATGGAAAGATTGTCGATATTTATCTTCACACCCAAGTTCATTGCATCTTCAATCTCCTTCAAGGAAACACAGTTAGGTGTATAAATGATGTCGTCTGGCGCAAAACCAGCTTTCAAGCCAATTTTTACTTCCTGAATAGAAACTGTGTCTAAGCCGGCACCAAGTGTTTTTATATAGCGTAGTATATTTATATTATTCAAGGCCTTACAAGCGTAGTTGATCTTATATTTGGGTAAGACAATGGAATTAGATAGTTTATCATATTGTCTTTTAATAATGCTAGTGTCATAGACATAAAGAGGGCAATCAAACTTTTCGCAAAGTTCTAGTGGGTCAACGACGCCTTGTATTCGATAAGATCCATTTACGAGTTCCATAAGAAATGAAAATTTTGTATATTAACTTGGCTAGATAATTTAATTATCCGTATTAAATAAAGATGTAAAGATATAGATTAAGAATAAGTATAATGACAAGTACTTGAGGATTTGTTCTTTGTCTATCACACCAAAATATTAATAGAAGGCATCTTATAATAAAATGATAGATTTTTGAAGGAAGAAATAGTCATACAAGCCCTTAAAAATGAAGATCGAAAGGTCCAAAAATGGCTATTTACCAAGTATTCCAGACTTTTTTTGGCCATCTGCCGTAGATATGTAAAAATCCAAGAAGATGCCGAAGATGTACTTTTAGAAGGTTTTTACAAAATTTATAAAAATATTGGCCAATTCAGTGGTAATGGAAGTTTTGAAGGTTGGATGAAACGAATTATGGTAAATGAATCTTTAATGTTTTTGAGAAAGAACAATAACTTCAAACTAAAAGTAGAGATTTCCAATGTTGAGATCAAAACCAATGTTACCATACAAGATCAATTGCAAGCGGAAGACATCATTAAATTATTAGATAAATTACCTACTGGATATAGAACAATTTTCAACCTATATGTTATTGAAGGCTTTAAACATAGAGAAATAGCTGAGCAATTAGGTATTAGTATCAATACATCAAAATCACAATTAATTCTAGCAAAAAAACGTCTAAGAGTTCTTATAAATAAACAAGGACTTTCTGATGTTGGATAAGAAATGAAGAAATAATGGATACGAATAAAGATATTTTCGATCAAATAAAGGATAAAAGTCAAGGGCTCAAACTTGATGTTAATTCCAAGCTTTGGGATAGGCTGGAAAATAAACTGGAGGCCGCGGCAAGCCAAAAAAAGAAGCGTTCCTACGGGTTTTTAAGAATTGCCGCTTCTGTGGTATTAATTGTAGGTTTGACAAGCATTGCTACCCTGTTTTTATTTCAAAATAAAAATGTCCTAATGGCAAACAATACCTTTCAAATAGAGGAATTAAAAGACAACTCTTCTGCTTCTGCAAAATTCCAAAGACAAGAATCAGATAGGATGATGTATAGAAAGAAGCTTGAAGAACTTTATGGCGATTCTGCAAAGAAGTCAAGTTTTAAGTAGTTGTTTCGTTGTTCGTTGACCCTTCTTGGTTTCTCGCTCTTTTTCTTTACAAGCTTAATGCTGTTCGCCACAACTTGCAGTCGTACGCGCAACATGCAATCGCCGCCTCTGGCGGCCTAACTACAAAAAATGAATATAGAGATCTGAACAGAATTCAAACTTTAGAGTTATGACTTTCTACTTTAATTTCAACTTTTTCCACTTTCCGATCAAGCTTTCAACTTTCCTTAAACGGATGCCTTTGGGTCCAATCAATTTTAGGATTGATTAAAGCAGTTACTTTTCCAACCAGGCGATTGAGGATTTTATTTTCATACTTAATATAGACCATCATGTCTTTAGGTTCTGCACCCACAGAACTTTTGATCTCCATAGCGGTCCTGGCAAATTCCACATGCTCGTATCCGTTTTCGATACCATGCTTAACCATGTCTAAGAGCATATTAAAGTACAACATGTATGTCCTATTGGCATCTGCTTGGTAACCTAGAAAATGAGCATCTAAGGTGTCATAATTATTTATCAAAGTATAGAAGCTGATCAACTCTTCCTCATGAAAATATCCAACAAGCTTAAAATCATCTCCCATTTGTTTTTTGAGTGAATAGAAGTACTTTGGATTAAGTTCAAATAAATTGAAATTAGCGTTGTCCTTTACAGATTGGTATAATTCAAAAATTCTTGTTTCAAAGGATTCAATTTGGTCGAGATTAAGTTCGTGCTTTTTCAACTCCTTGCCTTTCTTTAATCCTCTTCGAATATTCTTCCTATACTTTGAGGACATAGCTTCAAGGTAGCCGTCAAAACTGCCCCATTCTTTTCTAACTGAAAGAATCATATTGGGCTGAACAGAAACTTTATGATAATTATAATCGATCCAATCTTGATTCAACCTTTCGTCAACGTCTAGATCTTTGACAACATGTAAGACGCCATATTTTTCGTTTGAATATTCCTTTTCTTTCAAAAAGTCAGTAATGATCTCAATGTACTTAGGAATCTTATGTTTGGAAACTAAATCGAAATTGAAATAAAATCCATGTTCTCCAGTTAAGGCAGCATTGCCATTAACCAAAGCTGTGAAATTGATTCTATTTGCGATCATGTTTCTAATAGCACCTCTTATAAAGCCACTATCTTTTTCGCTAACAATACTTTTTCTAGCTTCAAATAGTTGAGATTGAAAGAGTAAAACACCCGCAGCTTCCCCTTTATAATAAAATATAAAGTAAAAGAAATCTACATTTATTGGAGGATGTAATTGAAGGGCAAAAAGAAAATTATAATCTAAGAATACGTCTTGACTAGAGGCAACTACTTTTTGCCATTCTTCAGCAAGTTCGGTGATGTTTGCTGAATACTTCCATGAAATATCCTCATTATTAGTATCTGTATACAAATTTAGTTGATTCGATTCTTGACAACGATAAGTCGTTGTTTTTAAAGGACATTTCATGTGCTAATTTTTGACCTCCGTAAAACAAGCAATTTATCTCAAATGTTTTGGTATTGTTGTTATTAAATCACTTTTTAGATTAAAAATTGTGCTTTTCTTAGTTCGTAATAGTTCAATCGTTTTTTGTAATATTCAGCCTCAGTGATAAATCGAAAACCTAGTTTTTCTAATACATTTTGCGAATCAGTATGCTCCGGAGAGACAACTGCCACTAGTCTTTCTAATTTCAAATCCCGAAAGGCATAATTTATCATGCTTTTACATCCTTCCGTAGCAAGACCTAAATTCCAGTATTTCTTCATTATTCGATAGCCTAATTCTATTTCAGAAGTATTGTCAAGATTCTTTAAGACAAACCAGCCTACGAATTCAGCGGCTTGCTTTTCTATGGCTATTCTATAGCCAAAAGTCTTAGTTGTAATCGCTATTGCTCGCTCAAAGTACACCTTGGAATCAGATCTTGTCATTATAGGTCCAATATACTTCATAACATCCTCATCGCGGTTCAAGCGATGAAAGAAATAATCATCGGCCTTTTTTGGCATTCTTAATATTAACCTTTCTGTTTCTATCATTTAGATATCTCTGGGGATCAGGCTAGTGAATTAGTGTTTTTTTTTAATTACTCCTTAATGCGCCATTGCTCGATGTAATCTTTCGCAAATTTTTCATCTCTCCACCCAAGCATTTCTATACTTCCCAAGCCTTTGTAATTCAAAAACCATTCTTGAATGATCAATTGTGCAGCATTATACTCTGTTATAAAGGTTGCAAAGTCTTTTAGTTTCATTACTTGTAGTTCTTTTTTAGCAGGAACAGCAATAATTTTAGAATCTTCCCTTCCATTATCCTTTAATAATAACACTGCAATTGGAATAACTGCCATTTTTGTCCCTGATTCTTGTGTTTCTCCCAATACTAGCACATCTAAAGCATCTCCATCCCCTCCTTTACTTTTATCCATCATAGTTGAAGGTAAATAACCATAATTGCCAGGATAAGGCAAAAAATCAATAATTCGATCATCCCCACCATTAAGAGTGTCAGATTTTATCCGCTTACTTACTTTATCGTATTCAAGCTTCTTATTTGTACCAGCAGGAATTTCAATAATTGCCAACAAAGCATCCTTGTCAATTGTTTGAGATTGGTATGAACTTGAATCAGATTCTATATTACAGGCACAAATAAAGAAGGAGAAGTTAAGAATAAGTAATAATTGTAATAGGTTTCTAGACATTGTCATTTATTAAGCTGGTTCTCCAAATTCATTGTCTTCATAAAAACACTTAAGGCAATCATCAAAACTGATTTGGAATAATTAGGTTATTTTGTAAACTTCGGCTTATTTTAAAACTAAAAGTAATCAAATGAGTGAAAAATCATATTTCAATAAAGAAGATCTTAAGAAATTTGGCAAAATTTCTGAGTGGCAGGAGCAGATGGGCAAGAAGTTTTTCGATTATTACTCAGAAGTCTTCAAAGAGGGGGCATTAACAGAAAGAGAAAAGGCGCTTATTGCTTTAGGCGTTTCTCATGCTTTACAATGTCCTTATTGTATTGATGCCTATACTTCTACTTGTATGGAGAAAGGAGCAGAAGAAGCCGAAATGATGGAAGCAGTGCATGTTGCGGCTGCAATAAAATCAGGATCAACGCTTGTTTATGGCGTTCAAATGATGAATCACGCAGAAAAAATTTCAATGTAATTTATGGGTATTAAACCAAAAGGTAAATCTTTAAAAGCCTCTGGATCTAATTTGAATGATACTTTCTTTCAATTAGATATTTTAAATGGCAAAGATAAGGCAGAAGGAAAATTTCAAGCTTTCACAGAAAAATTAAGCGAATTAGACGCATTTCCTCTGCGTCCTTCTGCTGTTGAAATATTCCAACTTAATATAGGAAAGCTTTGCAATCAAACTTGCTCTCATTGTCATGTAGACGCAGGTCCTGATCGCAAGGAAGAAAACATGGACAAAGCAACTTTAGCAAAGTGCTTAGAGATCATCAGTCAGGTTGATAGCATTCACACGGTTGATATTACTGGAGGAGCTCCTGAGATGAATCCTCATTTCAAATGGTTTGTAGAGGAGTGCACAAAAATAAATAAGAAAGTAATTAATCGTTGCAATCTTACCATCATTGAAGCCAATGCCAAATACAATACCCTTCCTGATTTCTTTAAGGAGCACAAAGTTCATTTGATTTCTTCCCTTCCATATTTTTCTGAAAAGAAAACCGATGCGCAGAGAGGTGATGGCGTTTTCAACGCTTCAATTGATGCTTTAAAAAGATTGAATGCTGTTGGGTATGGAATGCCTGGATCTGGATTGATTCTCGATTTAGTTTACAATCCTTCTGGTGCCTATCTACCGGATAGTCAAGAAAATTTGCAGAGGTTGTTTAAAAGAAAATTGAGTACAAAGTTTGACATTTCTTTTAACAATCTATATGCTATTACAAACCTTCCTATTTCTCGTTTTCTAGATTACCTTCTTCAAACGGACAACTACGAAGAATACATGGAAAAGCTGGTTAATGCATTTAACCCAATGACGGTCGATGGCCTCATGTGTCGCAATACACTTTCTGTTTCTTGGGAAGGATTTATTTACGATTGTGATTTTAATCAAATGCTTGACTTAAAAGTTGCTACTAAAAATTCGCAGCACATTGATGACTTTGATTTGGCTAGCTTAGAAAAAAGAACGGTAGTCCTAAACCAACATTGCTATGGATGTACTGCAGGAGCAGGATCTAGTTGTGGTGGAGAAATAGTTTAGAGCAGACGAACAACTATCAACTATCAACCAAATTTCGTATTTTTAAACTATGAAATATCTAGCTTTCTTACTTATATGCTTAATAGCAGCATGCAGCACAAATAAAACCACTCCTAAGTCCGAGACTGCAAAACCTGGAGTAATGACCAATTCTTCTATAAAAGACTTGCTACTAACCGTCAAGCGGCAAGCTTGTCATGGGAGATGTCCTATTTATGATATAAGTATTTATCAGAATGGTCAAATCGAATACGAGGGAATCCGCTTCACCGAAATGCTTGGCCCGCATACTAATAAATTGAATGAGCAGCAATTGACTCATCTAAAAAATACAGTCGCTGGAATTGATTGGAAATCTCATCCAGATAAATTTCCATACCTCATTGCGGATCTTCCTGGCACAACTTTAATCAACCATAGTTCTGATCCGGAGAAAAGCATATGGTGGAACTCTGATGCTCCACAAGATTTAATAGACCTTAGAGATCTCACAGCGACTTACCTTGACCTGCCAAATTGGGTAGTTAACAAAAAAACGGTGCTTCCTCAAAATGCAATATCCAATGAACTTCTAATAAAGTTTCACAAGGATGTTGATGTGAATGAGTTTGTAAAGAATTACAATCAATTTGGTCTAAGTATAAAAGAACAATTGATTCCTAAGATGCCAATTTGGTTGCTCACTTATGATGAATCCAAAATTGCTCCTTACGAAATGTTGAACTTAATGAGTAAATCTGAAAAAGTAGAAACAGCTGAATTTAATAAGAAGGTAGCGCCGAGAAAACAATAGTAATATAGCTGTTGGCTATTAGCTTTTTGCCCTTGGCTAATTAATAAAATATATCAATGAAAAAACTTACTTGGCTTATTGCGACACTTTGTCTATTGTCTAATTTTGTTCTTGCACAAGAAAAAGATCCATCTATGTCAGAAGAAAATCCAAAATTTGAAACCTTTGAAATGGAACAAGGAGATTCTACTTATGTCATGAAGAAGTACTTTCTTGGCATCTATTTAAGTGGAGAAAACAGATCTCAAGAAGAATCAGAATTGAAAGATTTGCAAGCAGCGCATATGGCTCACATCGGGAAAATGGCTGAAGATAAAAAAGTTTGCATCGCTGGCCCATTTGAAGGAGATACAGAAAAAAGAGGCTTACTCATTTTTAGCGTTTATACTGAACAAGAAGCAATTGATCTAATGTCTCAAGACCCAATGGTTAAAGCAGGAAGATTGAAGTTTGAGATTCAAGGATTTTGGGCAGCGAAGGATTCGAAGTTGTTTTAACAGGCTATTGGCTATTCGCTATTGGCTATTGGCTATTAGCCATTGGCATTGGGACTTACATTATTTACAAAACTATCTTCAATGAAGAAGAAAATTAGTCAGGAGGGGTATTCAGAAGTAAAGCGAAAAACGCCAGAGGCGTGATTCTGAAGATCAGTTACTTTATCTACAGCTAAGGATTCTATTTTAGTTTGACAAAATATTTTTGCTTATCTTATCTTCGCGCATTTAGCAAAAGGCAAAAAGCCAATTGCCAATGGCTTTCTCCTCCTAATCCCCAAATGAAATCCCTAAAGCCCTCGCCGTTTTAATCAAATAATGATCAAGTGCTACATAGTTGTATTCCTCTACAGCTTCTTTGAGAGTAACCGAAGTCAGGTCATTGTTTTTATAAGAAACCATGGTGCCATACTTTTCCGCTTTCAATAAGTCAAAAGCTTTCACTCCCATCGAAGTTGCCAATATGCGATCAAAGGCAATAGGTGTGCCCCCTCTTTGAGTATGTCCAAGTATGGTTGTTCTGACTTGATAGACACATCCTTTTTCTTCTAATTGATGTCTAAGCAGGTTTGCAACTCCACCTAGTTTGAGATGCGGATCTCCTGCATCTTTTGCCATTCTACCAACAACTTGGCCATCTCTCATTTTGCAGCCTTCGGCTACGACCATGTTGACATAACCTTTGCCTTTTTCGTAACGGGAATTTATTTTTTCAATGACTTTATCTAAGTCGTATGGAATTTCTGGAATCAAGCAGATTTCTGCTCCACCTGCAATGGCAGTATGTAAAGCAATCCAACCAGCATCTCTGCCCATGACCTCCATGATCATAACACGGTTGTGCGAATTTGCGGTTGTAACTAATTTATCAAAAGAGTCCGTTGCTATTTGGACAGCAGTAGAAAATCCAAAAGTCAAGTCTGTTGCATTTAGATCATTATCTATTGTCTTTGGTACACCAATGATATTTATTCCTTTTTCAGCCAATGCCAAAGAAATCTTTTGGCTGCCATCTCCACCGATACTAACCACTGCATCAAATCCTGCAGCTCTAATTTTGGAAACCAATTCATCTGATCTATCAAGATGAGTCCAAGTACCATCCGATTGTTTGACTGGAAATTTAAGTGGATTGCCCCTATTAGTTGTTTTGATTATGGTACCTCCTTTGACATGTATGCCTCTTACTTGTTCATTTTTTAAAGGAACAATTTCGGGAGGATTTTTTAGGATGCCGTTAAAGGCTTCGATGGTGCCCCAAATTTCATATTCCCCACCATCTGTTCTTGCGGCTTTCACCAATCCTCTAATAACAGCATTTAATCCAGGGCAGTCTCCCCCACCAGTTGCAACCAGTATTTTTTTCATGTTGCAAATTTAAAAGAATTCGGATTAATTCTATTTATTTTTAAAAATTCCTAAATCCATCGACATTCCGCTTTTCCCATGGAATCTTGATGAAGTTTAAGGTCGAAGACGGATTTACTCGAAGATAAAAAGAATAGGTTCCTCTTTGTGCTTGCCAACTAAGTCCCATTTCCCAACAATGAAGTTTTCTTGAAAAAGTTAAATCAGGATAGGTAAGCCTTGCATTTTTGAAATCATAACCAATGTTACCCACACGGACCTGCCATTGATCTGTCAATTGCATAGAACCTCTGATATTTACGGTATGGGAACTCACAACAATGGTATCAGTCACATTATCAACTTCCCAACGAAGAACATATTGATGGCTTAAAGAAAAGCCTGACAGCAATTCGCCAAGGGATCCGTATTCTCCAATATTTTTTGGTGCCGGTTCTGCTCTACCAGCTGAAGTATCTTTTTTGTCTCTGTTGACAAATTCTTCGATCTGTCTTGCAGATAATGTGGTACTCAATCTTGCCGTACCTCCTTGAAATCTCAAAAGCTTTCCAGTAAGGTCGAAATGAAAATCATTAACTTGTCTACCTTCGCTATCCAACCCATAAGGATCCCAACTGGCATTTAGATTTAATGTAGATATCCCTTTAAACAATCTTGTTGTGGCGCTCATAGATATGGCACTAAAATTCATAGAATCTGCTGCCATATTATAGTTACCACTGAAATTTACATTGTCAAATATTTTGAATTTATGCTCTGAAGAATCCTTTTTTGTAAAATACTTTCCTTCAAAAATATTATTTAATCCATAGCCAATACTTGCTTGAGTACCTCGATCTGACGGGCGTCCAAAAATGCCTTCTTCAAAAATAGAATAGCTTGTTTCTACCTCGTCTCCATCAATGTCAGTATAGGTCAAAGTCTTAACTTGTTCCTTAGCTACTAGATCATTTTTTGGTTTGTAGTTAAAAGAAAGCGATGGTTTCATGACATGTCTCAAACCTCTCAGCCAGCCCTTTTTAGATTGAAAAGTTCCATACACCTGGGTATTAATAGAAAAGCCAGCACTAAAATCACCAAATCTTTCATAGCCAAAATTATTTAAATCTACTATGTCTCCATAAGACAAAGTATCCACCTTCAAACTAGAGGTTGTAGAATCAGAACTATATAAATAAGTTGAATCTAATTGTAAATTTTCTTCAAATCGTTTTTCTAAAGATTTTAAATACCAGACTTCTTTGTATGTTACACTTGGATTTACACTTAAGTATTTCAATAATTTTAATGAAGTATTTGCAGAAGCATTTTGGCTTAAGCCAAATTGTGCATCTTCTAAAGCCTCTGAGCTGAAAATGGTAGAATCAGTTGCAGTGATTTGATTTTTAAATTGTGCTTTATATCTCATTGAAATTTTTTCATACCAACGCTCCTTGCCAATTTTTTCTTTCCTTTTGAAAGGCAAAAGTGTTTCAGTAGTAAAATCAATCGTTGGCAACACAACCTTGACGGCATTCGTGCTAGTATTCTGAGAATGGTTAGCTGAAGCAGAGAGTGAAAATGGCTTATCTGTAAAAGACTTTCTATAAGATACATTCGAAGACAAACTATTTTGCAAAACGCTATTTGCATCATTTTGATTTAAACTTTGGTAGTTATTGGTTTGCAAATTTACAGAGGCAGTGAAGGAACGCGTTGGATGTGCTCGCCTATCTTGCGTATGTGACCACCTAATAGAAAAAGACTGCGTGTTGCTTTTCACTCCCCTAGTTTCTGCCACACGATCTGACCAATGCAAACCTATATTGCCATTATGCTTATAAATGCTTTTATAATTTGAAGTAACATGAAAACCATAGGTCCCTTTAAAGTAAATATCTCCGGTAACTGTTAAATCCATTTTGTCACTAAGGGGGGTATAGTATCCAATACCTTGTAATCCAAAACCCCAAACTGGTGAATACTCATAATCTCTTGGAAAAATTAAACCCGCTCTTCTTTTATCAGAGATTGGAAAAAAACCAAAAGGCAAAGACAATGGTGTAGGCACTCCCATGATCTCAAGATTTGAAGGCCCTACAACAACCAACTTATTGGGGATTACTTTTTGCTTTTTAGATCGAATCCCATAATGAGGGTTTGGATGATTGCAAGTAGTAAATAATGCATCCGAACTAAAAACATGATCTTCTGATACTAAGGAGTCTTTTTTAGAACCAGTTACAAACTTTGCTTTGGCTCCTAGAATATACAGATCATTGTATTTTGAACTCACATCATATATCACGCCTTTTCCTGTTTTGAAATTGTAGCGCATTTTTTCTGCGTCAAATTCTTGATCCTTATCTTTAAAGTGTGGGACGCCTTCTTTTTGATTCAAACTGTCTAAAGTATATTCAGCGTAGACTTCAGAATTTTCCATATCAAAAATGATAAAACTGGCCTCCATATTTAAGGTCGTATAATTAACCTTCGCATCTCCATACAGATATATCTTCTTATTATTTAGATCATAAACAATAGAGTCTCTTGCAGAATAATCAATTTGAGACTCTATGGCATCTTTGGAGTATTTCACATTAGCTCCATCTCTGGTATTTGTTGGAATGGTATCATTTGAAAAGGATATACTGTCTGAAGTAATGCCAGATAAGCTAATTGAATCCTTTTCTTGGGCATTTACATTAGATAATAAGAAAACAAAAAGTAAGCAAAATAGACCATTTAGGGTCAGTCTGGGGTTGAAAAGAAGTATTTTACTTATGTTTTGGCACATTAATCGCAAAAATAATTGTTAAAGGGTTAAGAAAATCCTTTTTTCATCTTTAAGACTGCATTTTAGTTCGATAATCTTTAAATTATGAATTGAAATTTCGAGTCTTTTTGATTTATAACACATTTAACGGTTCAAATGAGGTTT
The DNA here is from genome assembly GCA_938018185.1 of uncultured Saprospiraceae bacterium. Taxonomy (GTDB): domain Bacteria; phylum Bacteroidota; class Bacteroidia; order Chitinophagales; family Saprospiraceae; genus JALZVN01. Next base: position 4,624 of record CALIIW010000289.1, on the reverse strand, counting down.
TTACTCATTATAATGGTCTCTTTTTTATCTAATGGGTTGTATGCCTTTTGTTCTAAAACAAAATGCAAGGAACATCCCAAGGATGCTTTAATTCTTGAAGCACATCAAGATCAATTCCTTTCTTCAAGTTTGGCTTACATTCATTCACAAAATGAATGTAAAGATGGCAAAAGTACAATTAATGTAATTGTTTTAGATCCAGGACATGGAGGAAGAGATGATGGTTGTTCTGGATCAGATAGTAAAGAAAAGATAATAACCTTAAGTTTAGCAAAAAAGCTAAAGCAGCTACTCGCTTTTGCATTGCCCGAAGTACAGGTTGTTTTAACCCGAGATAAGGATGTTTTTGTACCATTGCATGAAAGAGCAGCTATAGCAAATAACTTAAATGCGGATCTTTTCCTATCGCTTCACTGCAATTACATTAGAAACGCAAAATATCTCAATGGCACAGAAATCTATGTCATGGGCGTGCATTCAGCTGAAGAAAATTTAGAGGTGGCAAAACGAGAGAATGCCTGTATAAAATTGGAAAATCTTCAAGAAAACTATTATGACGGATATGATCCTGACTCTGCAGAAGGACATATTCTACTATCGATGTATCAAAATGCAAGTTTAGAGCAAAGCTTACACTTAGGTCAAGCAATCGAAACGCAAATCGCCTCTGATGAAGAATTAAAAAGTAGAGGGGTCTTACAAGCTGGTTTTGTGGTATTACGAACTACTACAATGCCATCTATTCTTATAGAAACCGGCTATTTAAGCAATGAAGAAGACCAAATTCTATTAAATAGTGATCAAGGACAAAACAGAGTTTGTGATGCTATATTCACGGGCATTGTGAACTACAAGGATTCCATAGAAGATGCTGCTCTTGTTTCTCCTTCAGATATATTGGAAACGGTAGAAGTTAATCTTGAAAATCAAAAACCTTTTAAATTATTAGTCCTTAAAAGCCAGGATCCGCTAAACATTCAGGAAGCAATTTGGTCTAATTTTCCTTTCCCTCTTGAAGTTATCTTTCAAGAAAATTCTTATCATTATATTGCCTCCGGTTTTGGTACCATAGACGAAGCAGAAACTGCAAAAGAAGCTCTTTTAGAAAGGGGTTTTAAAGATGTTAGCATTTTTAAATCTGTTAATAATTAATGTTTTAGTTAATAACTCTCGTATTATTGTATCCTTTTTACCTTTGTGTTGTTTAATTCTAAAAGATCAAGTAATCTCATAACAAGAAGATTACGCAATCAAAATAAATTTTATGTTTTCAAACGAAACTAAAATTGGTTTACTTACCATTGTTGCTATTTCATTATTAGTATGGGGATATAAGTATGTTAAGGGCAAAAACATGCTCAAGCAATCCAACTACCTCTATGTCCAATACGATAATGTTGATTTGCTTTCAACCTCAACTCCTGTTGTTATTCAAGGGCTTCAGGTTGGAATTGTTTATGATATTTATTTCAAAAATAATGGAGAGAATAAGCAAATTGTAGAAGTCATATTAGACATAGAAGAAGGTATCAATATTCCAAAAACCGCTTTTGCTAATATTGTTGCTACCGGGCTTATGGGTGGAAAAGCTGTTAACATTGAATTTTCAAGGCCATGTAATCCTGAAGCAGGAGAATGCGCCGTAAATGGAGATTATTTAAGAGGCTTGAAAAAGGGATTGGTTTCTTCAATCTTAGGAGACGGTGACGACATGCAACAATATATGACTGTAGTTAAAGAAAATATGGGCGATATCGTCGATACCCTTAAAAACAGAGTCGCAGGAGAGAATGGAGACAGTAAAATGATGGGTGATGTTGATGAGATCTTAAATAACCTAAAATCTGCTACTTCAAAGTTAGATAGGCTTTTAAACAATTCTTCTGGTAAGATAGAAGGCCTTCTTAATAACATGGAATCTATCACTAGTAATATTAATGCTTCTAATTCTCAAATTAAAGGCATCCTCCAAAATGCGGAAACTTTCACTGCTGAATTAGATCGTATGGATCTAGATAAGACCGTAGGTAAAGCCAATGTCGCCATTGATGGAGCTTCTGCAGTAATGGGTAATTTAACGACTACCCTTTCAAACGCAGATGTCGCTGCCAAAGAACTCTCTGAGCTGCTTGCTAAAGTCGGTGGTACAGAAGGTACTCTTGGTAAGCTTATAAATGATCCTGACATGCATCTTAAACTTGAAGAGACCTTGCAACATGTAAATGCATTGATGCAGGATATTCGTCTTCATCCAGAGCGGTATCGTCGTATTCTTTCAAAGAAGACTTCTAAATACCAAAAGCCAGATGTTGATCCTGCTTTGCAGAAGTAGGAGAAGAGAAACCGCAAAATGTCAAATGTAAAATGTAAAACGCTAAAGTGTTCATTACTCTTTTCATAAATCAAGGCCAACAATAATGTCACGCCTCTGGCGTTTTTAGCCGTAATCTTTGAAGGACGTTCTTATTCCAATACCAATTCAAACTTAAAGAATAACTCCTCTATCAATGGGTATCCGTTTTTATCTGTGTTGACCAAAACAATTGTGATATCTACTTGCTCTGATTTGTCCTTTTCGGAGCTATCAAAAACGATGTCAAACTTACCTCCTTCTCCAGGTGCGATGGATTTATTTTGTGGATATTCCATCGTAGTGCAATGGCAGGTCGTTGCAATTTCAATCACAAGTGCTTCATCACCGGTATTCGTAAAGTTGTATGTAGCGGTTCTTTTTTCCCCTTTCTTGACTTTACCAAAATCTACTAGCGTTTTATCAAAGGTCATTTTGGGACCTTTAGGGACTGTAGGCATTGTTGTTTTTACTTCTTCAACTGTAGCCTTTTTGTTACCAGAACAACTAAAGGATAAGCAGATAAAAGCTAGGCCTACAAGAATGGATATTTGTTTTGAATTCATCTTTATTTAAAATTTGTTGTAAAAATAAAAAATGACATGCTTTTTTAAAAACATGTCATTTTCTAATTATCTATAATTAGTCTCTATTCAGAATCAGGTTTTTAAAACCAAAGAAATAATCACTTCCTTAATTCTTCTTAAACTGTTTCTTTAAAATCTGAATAGTCGTTGGTCCTTCTGTTATAGAGAATTCTGTTCTTCTGTTAAAACGGTGTTCTTCGTCAGAACACTTCACCCCATTCTCACAATGATTTCTAATTTCCTTTTCACCTTTTCCAATCGCTCGTATTCTTGTCGGACTTATTCCCGCTTTGGTCAACCATCTTTTGGCTGAAGAAGCTCTACGTTGAGAAAGTGCTTCATTGTATTTATCTTTTCCTTGAGAATCCGTATGCGAAGTAAGCAAGATTTTCATCTCTGGGTATTTGTTCATTAGATCTAAGATCACATTCAAATCCTTCTCAGCATCGATTAGAATTTTATCATCATCAAAATCGTAGAATATGTTTTGTAATTCTATCGGTTGATTCATTGTCAATTCTTCATATTCAGATTCTACAGGCTTAGGCGGTTCTGGTTTCTTCTTTAGTGTGAAAGATTTTTCAAATGCTTTCGTCTCCGTAAGATCTACCGTATTAAAGTCTAAGGTGTCTGGAAAATATCCTTCCTTGGCAGCAATAATTCTGTAAGCTTTGTCCAGTTCCAATGCGAACGAAGCCTTATGAGATTTTCCTGAATTTTTCTTCTCCGTAAAACCCATTTTGTTATTAGTCATTTCGACCAATTGAAATTCAACTCCACCCAATGGTTTCTTAGAATCATCAAAAGAGGAGTTTACTAAGGAAGCTTCAACTTTTAAAATATTGAGTTCAAATATATCATTACAACAAGTTGAACTTTCAACAGATAGATTACCTTTTCTATTGGAAACAATAAAGCCTTTGTAGCCAGTTTTATCCAATGAAAAATAAAGATCATCTAAAGAGGTGTTATAGCCTTGACCCATATTTTGAGGTCTAGCCCAGCGCGTACCATTCCAAGTGGAATAAAAGATATCATACCCTCCCATACCAGGATGGCCTACCGAACTAAAATATAAATTTCCATCTTGGTAGAAAGGTGTTTCATCGTCCAATGGTGAATTGATCGTCGGTCCCAAATTTACAGGATCACCAAAAACGCCATCTCCTTTTCGAGTAGCGTAGTAAATATCTAAACCACCATAACCTCCTTCTCTATCAGAAACAAAGAATAAAACTTCTTTACCAAATAGCTCCCCCACTGCTGGATGCTTAGCCATATAGTCTCCATTTACACCTTGAAGTTCTGTGACTGCAGACCAAGTATCTTCTGATCTTGAAGCTACATAAATCTTAGATTGAGTGAGTTCATTTGTAACTGGATCCAACAAAGCTCTTGTGAAATACATTTCTCTTCCATCAGGAGAGATACTTACATTTCCAGTAAAATAATCTTCTCTATTAATTTTCAAATCAAGAACCTCAGGTTTTGCCCAAGTTTTTCCTTCTTTTTTGGATTTGTATATTTTCAAAGTATAATCCTCTTCATTTCCGTCAAGGACAATGACCTTATTATTATTTAAAGATGCGTAATACATTGTTTCCCCATCAACATCATAAACAGCAGAATATTCAGACTGCTTTGAGTTTATATTTTTATCAATTCTTTCAACAGATAGTCCTAAAGT
>CALIIW010000288.1 GCA_938018185.1 uncultured Saprospiraceae bacterium | reverse complement strand
TCCTAAATACACGACTCGTTTTTTTGTTAATAAAAAGACTTTGTTTATCAATATTAGTTCTGCTTCATTAAAGCATGAATTGAGTATGCAAAAAGAAGGTTTGGTTGCACGATGCAATGAAGAGTTAGGAGAAGAGTTTATTGAGCGGATTGTTATTAGGTAATGGAGTTTGGGCATTTGAACATTCAACAAGTAATAAAAATGGCGCTAGATCTTCGATCTGGCATCTAACTTCTAGAAATTCTTTGATTTGTCCTAAAAGAAAAAGGAAAATAGATTTCTCTATGGAATGTTAAACGAGATCTATTGCTCATATTGCTAAATTAAGATAGTATATGGCATAATAAAAGTCCCCCGATATACATCGGAGGACTTTTTTGCTTTTAAAGCCAATGGCCAAAAGCCAACTGCGAAAGGCTATTTATAATTAAGCTTTATTCATCGTTTTAGCGACGGCTTTAATTTTCTTTTTTCCTTTAGTCATCTTTGCTTTCTTAGCAGCTTCATAAACGTTGATCACACCACCAGTAACAGAAAGCTGTGAAAAAGGTGTAAGCTCACCTGAGCCAGGAAGTTTTACCTTATCACTTGATTTTACTGAAGAAGACATTACAATGTCTTTTACTTGTACTGCAGTTAAGCTAGGAAAGTACGATCTAAGAACAGCACATACACCAGCAACAACTGGAGCGGCCATTGATGTACCTTGAGCGTTTCTATAATTATCGTCTGGTATAGTAGAATAGATAGCTACACCAGGAGCAAAAATATCAACATGCTTCTTTCCATAATTAGAGAATGTTGCAGGAGCGTCTTCTCCTGATTTCCAAGAAAGTGCACCAACTTCAATCCAGTTAGGAGCAGGCTTCTTTTTCAATTTGCCATTTTTCTTTGCATAATAATCTGTAGGGAAATTATTTTCCATGTCAGTATTCAAGGCAGAGTTTCCAGCAGCGTGAACTAAAAGAACATCTTTCTTCTTTGCGTATTTTAAAGCTAAGTCAACAGCTTTCTTATCCCAAGAATAAGCTTTACCGAAACTCATGTTGATGATAGAAGCACCATTGTCAACTGCATATATAATTGCATTTGCTACATCCTTATCTCTTTCATCACCATCTGGTACAGCACGTAAAGACATGATTCTTACATTGTCAGCAACACCATCCATTCCAACGCCATTATTTCTAACAGCACCAATGATTCCTGAAACATGCGTTCCGTGAAAAGCATCTGGACCTTCATAGTCATTGTTACCATATCCTTTTTCATAAGAGTCCTTATAGTTATCACCAACAATTGCTCTAGCATTAAAATCAGGATTGTACGCATATTTTACTTGATTACTATAATGGTTAACAGCGCCTTCAACTTGTTCATTGAAGCCTTTTCTTAAACCATCCACAGATTCAACCTTTTCTCCTCCTTCAGATGCTCTGCTAATGATGTTCAAAGCTATTCCAAGATTTTGATCAGAAGTACCGTCGATAGTTTCCAAAACTTCTGGAGTAATTGCTCTACCATCTAAAGCTTTTTCTAAAGCATCTAAAGCACCCATCACAAGCGTCTTAGTTGCATCCAACTGATCTAGTTGCGCTTTTGCTCCATTGTACTTTTCGTCAACTTCTTCTTTGTATTTTAAGTACTTGTCGTATTCTTTCTTCTCTTTTTTACTAAGTGTGTTCACATTAGCATTTTCATATTTTGTTTTGTACTTACCATACAGTCTCGTTACTTCGTAAGTATCTGCATCCACGTTTTTGCCGTCTTTGCCGCCAATAAAATTCCAACCATGAATGTCATCAATATAGCCGTTTTTATCATCGTCTATATTATTACCAGGAATCTCTCCAGAATTAATCCACATTACGTCTTTCAAGTCTTCATGTTCATAATCTACACCAGAATCAATCACAGCTACGATAACCGTTTCTGATTTCAGGTCCTTAAGGATACTTCTATAAGCTTTGTCAGTACTTACACCATGGACATTATCTGAAGCTTTGTCCAAGTTAAACCAGTTTTCAGGAGCTGAAGACTGAGCTTGCATAAAATTTCCTGCCGTCATGAATAAGGCAAGAAAAAACATTGATTTAAAATTCATCGTATTAATTTTTGGCTAATTTATTATACAAAACACCAAAAATAGACAATATTGTGGAAATCAAGAGGTTTTACTCGCATATTAATGCTAGATTTTGAAAAAATGGCTTTAGATTTGAGGTTGGTAGTACTGTAGACATATTATTACCTTTGATAATAGAAAATTTAACAAAAGAGATGAGATTTTTAATTTTAATTAGTGCTTTCATTGCCTGTACATTCACAAATGGTTTTGCTCAACATGAAGTTGGAGTTTCCATCGGTTTATCAACCTATCAAGGTGATCTAGCACCTGATAATATACAAGGATCAATAGGTAACCTTCATGCTGCTTTTGGTGGCTTTTATAGATATAATGTTAATAATTTTATAGCTGCCAAATTAGGAGTGAATTACGGAAGGCTCTCTGCAGACGATGCAGAATCAGATGCTCTAAGCAAACAAAGAAGAAATCTTAGTTTTAGATCTACTTTATTAGAAGCTGCTTTAACAGTAGAATGGAATATCTTGGGATATCAAGCGTATAATTACTCCCGAGTATTTTCACCATATCTATTTGCCGGTGTGGCTGGATTTAAATACAATCCAAAAGCATTTTATGATAATGTTTGGGTAGAGCTTCAGCCACTTTCTACAGAAGGTCAAGGCTTAGCAGAATATCCAGAAAGAGCTCCATACAAATTGATCCAAGTTTCTTTTCCTATAGGACTTGGAGTTAAATATGCATTGACAGATCAATGGAACATTGGTTTAGAAGCTGGTTTAAGAGTCACCTTGACCGACTATATTGATGATGTCAGTACCACTTATGTATCAACAGACGAACTGCTTGTTAATAGAGGAGAACTTGCAGCTCAACTCTCTAATAGAACTGGTGTAGATGTTCAATCTGGAAAACAAAGAGGAAATGCCGAAAACAACGACACCTACCTTATAGGGATGTTATTCATTTCTTTTAATTTTGGAGATAATGGATTAGTTGGAGGTAGATCAAGAAATCGTAGAAAATCAGGTTGCCCAACATTCTAATTTCGTAAGATTTATTTTTATCTGTTTTTTAAGTTTGGAACTTTATTTGCATTGTCATCAACGATAATACTGAATAAGATAGACTATTTAACTGACGACAAGTTTTTGTAAATGCTTGTGTCGATTATTTAGTCCCATAAATCGTTGATTATGAGAAGGTACCCATTCTTTGCTCTACTCTTTGTCTCCCTATGTTTTTGTTCAAGCAAACTCAATGCCCAGTGGTATGAGGCGGGTTTGATGATAGGCGCTTCAAATTACATCGGAGATATAAGTCCGGAGGGAATGGCTCCAGAAGAATACAATTTGTCTTTTGGGATACATGGAAGATACAATTACAACAAATTTGTTTCTTTCAAAGCCTTTTTCAATAAAGCACAAATTTCGGGTAGCGATAAGCACAATTCCTATATAAATGGTCTTCGCCAAAGAAACTTAAGTTTCAGATCTACCATATTAGAACTTGGTGTAGTTAATGAATTTAATTTGACACCTTACCATCCTAGAGATGATAAAACTACTGTACCATACATTTTTATGGGAATTTCAGGTTTTTATTACAATCCACAAGCAGAATTTAAAGGGAGCTGGTATGATCTGAGACCATTAGGTACTGAAGGACAAGAAAACCTCATGGCCAATATGAAAAAATATAGTTCTATTGGTTTTGCAATTCCTTTTGGTTTTGGTTTTAAATGGAATATTACGCAGCAAATTAATTTGGGAGCAGAGTTTGGAATGCGATTGGCAGTAACAGATTATTTGGATGATGTCTCAGGTAGATATCCTGATGTGGATCAATTAAAAACAACGGATCCTTTGGCAGCTACCTTGTCTTTTAGATCACCAGAATTCATGCCTGACCCTTTGGAAAATCCACAAGGTGAAATGAGAGGAAATCCGGATACAAACGATTGGTACTTTATCGGAGGAATCACTTTAAGTATCAACCTGACGGATAAGTATGGCATGGAATGGGAAGAAAAGTTCAAGCAATTTAGTAAAGAAGAAAGTACGCCCTTTTTTGGAAAGAAGAAAAAGGTGGTTAAATATCGTTCCGATACAAAAGGCAAAGTAGAGTAGTAGAACAGAAGCCTGCCCTGAGCGACGGAGGAGTCGAAAGGAGCATTTGATTGCTTGAGTAATCGAGTAATCAACTCAGTCTTGCCTTTCGGCGAAAGCCTAATTCTAAAAAAAAAATCACATACTAAACATTAAAAGCCTTATTTTAGCCATTAAAAAGTATTGACAAATTCTGCTGACCCTCTTACTATTCTTCAGCAATACTGGTCTTTTGATTCCTTTAGACCACTTCAATTAGATATCATAAATTCTGTTCTAAATGGGCAAGATACTTTGGCCTTATTGCCTACAGGAGGAGGCAAGTCCATATGCTTTCAAGTGCCAGCGCTAGCAAAAGATGGCATTTGCTTGGTTGTTTCTCCTTTGATCTCCCTAATGAAAGATCAGGTGTATAATCTTAATAAAAGAAATATCGAAGCTTCAGCCATATACTCCGGAATGCCCTATCGAGATCTGGATAGGATACTCGATAATGCAGTTTATGGGAAGACTAAATTTCTTTATTTGTCTCCAGAACGATTAGCTTCTGAATTGGCATTGGAGCGGATAAAAAAAATGAACGTGAATCTGATCGCAATAGATGAGGCGCATTGTATTTCCCAATGGGGTTATGATTTTCGGCCTGCGTATTTGCAAATAAATGAAATAAGGGAATGGCATCCTAAAGTTCCAGTACTAGCTTTGACTGCCACTGCAACTACAGAGGTAATCGATGACATTCAAGAGAAGTTAGAATTCAAATCAAAAAATCTTATACAAGGGAGTTTTGAAAGAAAGAATTTGGTTTATGCCGTTTTAAAAGAGGAGAATAAATTTTCCAAATTATTGGAAATATTACAGAATGTAAAAGGGACATCGATCGTCTATGCAAGGAGTAGAAAAAAGACAAAGGAAATTGCTTTACAATTAAGAAAAGCTAAGATATCTGCAGATGTTTATCATGCTGGACTGTCTACAAAGCAGAGATCTGAGATTCAGCAAAACTGGATAGATAACAAAATTAGAGTAGTAGTTGCTACAAATGCCTTTGGGATGGGGATTGATAAACCAGATGTTAGAACAGTGGTGCACTTGGATCTTCCAGATTCTTTAGAAGCTTATTATCAAGAAGCGGGTAGGGCAGGAAGAGATCAGCAAAAGGCCTACACTGTTTTGCTTTATTCGAATGAAGATAAAATTAGGTTAGAGAAAAACCTGGAACTCTCTTATCCTGAACTGAAAAAAGTAAGGACTGTGTATAGAGCTCTGGCTAGTTATTTTCAATTGGCCATTGGCTCTGGGAAAGGCAAAAGCTTTGATTTTGTTTTAGTTGAGTTTTGCAAAAATTATGATTTAGGTATTTTAGAAACCTTCAACATATTGAAACTACTTGATAGAGAAGCTTACATAAGTTTGTCAGATGCAATTTTTATCCCATCGACGCTGTATGTAAAAATGGGGAAGGTAGAATTGTATGATTTTTTAATCAAGAATCAAAAATTTGAAAACCTGTTAAAAACAATACTTCGAGTTTATCAAGGAGCGTTTAAATCGCATATTAAAATCAATGAGCAACAACTAGCTAAATACTTGAATCTTAATCATAAAGAACTGGGTAGTCAGCTTACTTATTTAAACCAATTGAACATCATCTCTTATACTCCGCAAAAAGATGTTCCGCAGATTACCTACTTGACAGAAAATCTTAGGCCAGGAGATCTTGATATTGATATGAAGTTGTTTCAATTTAGAAAGGAGCGACAAAAAGAAAGAATTAAAGATGCCATAGATTATGCAGAGAAAGAAACTTGTAGGAATGTTCTACTTTTAAAGTACTTTGGAGAACAAGGAAAAGTATGTGGTAACTGTGATGTATGCACAGGCAGGAATAAAACACAACCAGCGGATGATGAATTTGAAACCTTAAAACAGAAAGTACGCTGGGTCTTAGAAAAAGAAGCACTCAGCATTGAAGATTTGACGGCGTCATTTAGTCCAAAATATCGAGAAAAAGTTTTAACGGTTATAAGCTTTTTGCTTGATGAATCTATTATTTTAAAAGAAAATGAAAAGCTTATTTGGAACATGTAAAAAAAATTGTTTGTACCGTTACCAATGATCTAACTTATGATCAGCGGATGATTCGTATTTGTTCCACTTTAGTGACAGCGGGTTATGATGTGTTGTTAGTAGGTAGGAAACGTAAAAATTCGGAAGAACTGACTGAGAGACCTTTTGCGCAAAAGCGGTTTTCCTGTATTTTTGATAAAGGCTTTTTATTTTATGCAGAGTATAATTTGCGTTTGTTTTTGTTCTTGATGAAAAGGGATGTTGATCTTATAAATAGCATAGATCTTGATACACTTTCTGCCGGAGCATTGGTGGCTGGTTTTAGAGACAAAAAACTTGTTTATGATGCGCATGAGTATTTTACGGAAGTACCAGAACTAGTAGGCAGACCATTGGTGAAAACTTTTTGGGCACAAATTGCTTCTATTTATATTCCAAAAGTTGACGCGGCATATACGGTCTCAAAAGGCTTACAAGATATTTTTGAATCAAAATACAAGACGAAGTTTTCATTGGTACGAAATCTTCCATTTGCTAAAGGACAGGAAGGATTGGAAAAAAGATTTACTAACCCAAAGGTAATACTTTATCAAGGTGCTGTTAATGCGGGAAGAGGATTGCGGGAGATGATCATAGCGATGGAAGAGATGCCTCAATACAGACTGCACATAATCGGGGAGGGAGATCTTTCGTCAGAATTAAGGGAATTAGTGCGCTATAGGAAGTTAGAAGACAAAGTCAAGTTTCTTGGTTTTGTAAAGCCAGAAAATTTAGTAGAGTATACAAGCAAGGCTTGGATTGGAATAAATTTGTTAGAGAATAAAGGGCTGAGTTATTTCTTTTCATTGGCTAATAGAACCTTTGATTTTGTTCAATCAGGTTTGCCTGCGATACATATGAATTTTCCGGAGTACAAAGTAATCCAAGAAAAATATAAGATCGGCTTGTTACTTGATGATTTAAAAACAGAAAGTATAGTTGCTGCTGTCTTGCGATTTGAAGAGGAATCCTTTTATAGAGATGTGAAGCTTAATTGTTTGATTGCATCTAAGGAATTGACTTGGGAGCGGGAGCAGGAGAATTTGTTGGAGGTTTATAAAGGATGTTTTGTAGTGGAGAAAAAAAAATAAGGTCGCGATAAATCGTGACCTTATTTTTTTAGAGTATATTTTAGACCTTCGAATTTTAAGATACTTCGTAGGCATGTTTCAGAAGCTTCCAGCGTGCAGGGCTTTTCTTCAAGTTTCAGAAACACACCGAGGTGAGCATGTTCGAATGTTTGTTTGTTCGAATGCTCGTTTAATCGTTTGCTCTACTGATGTTCCATCTTTCCTGCAAGATCCAAAAGAAAAGCATATTCCATTGCTGTTTCTCTATACCTTTTGAATCTACCTGAAGCACCACCATGGCCAGTTTCCATATTGCAATGCAACAATAAGTTATTGTTGTCAGTTTTCATATCTCTGAGCTTGGCAACCCATTTTGCAGGTTCCCAATATTGTACTTGTGAATCATGCAGGCCGGTAGTAACCAACATTGCAGGGTAATCTTTAGCTTCTACGTTATCGTAAGGAGAATATGATTTTATGTAATGGTAGTATTCTTCATTCTTAGGATTGCCCCATTCGTCAAACTCACCAGTCGTCAGTGGAATTGTTTCATCGAGCATCGTTGTGACTACATCTACAAAAGGTACCGCAGCTACTACACCTTTCCAAAGATCAGGTCGCATGTTTATGATTGCTCCCATCAGTAATCCACCCGCAGATCCACCCATAGCGAATAGATTTTCTTTAGCAGTATATTTCTCAGCGATTAGATATTCGGCGCAATCGATAAAATCTGTAAATGTGTTTTTCTTTTTTAAGAATTTTCCATTTTCATACCATTGTCTACCCAATTCTTCGCCACCTCTAACATGTGCAATAGCAAAAGTGAATCCTCTATCTAATAAACTCAATCTCACACTACTAAAATAGGGATCCATGCTATTACCATAGGAACCATAACCATAAAGTAGGAGCGGAGCGGAGCCATCTTTTTTCATTCCTTTCTTATATACCATTGTCAATGGGATATTCACACCATCTCTAGATTTTACATTAAATCTTTCTGATGCATAAAGGTCGGCATTAAAATCTCCCAACACTTCTTGTTGCTTCAGTAGGGTCATTTTCTTGGTACCCATATTGTAATCAAAGGTAGAATTTGGAGTAGTCATGGAAGTATAACCTAATCTCAATACTTCTGTATCGAAATCAGGGTTTACAGAGGTGTAAGCCAAGTTTGCTTTATCTGGAAATTCAATGTAATGATCTTCTCCTTCATTAGGAATGACTCTTAGTTTTGTAATTCCTTCTATTCTTTCAGATAAAACTAAAAAGTTTTTAAATACATCAGAACCTTCTAGGAGGACATCTTCTCTATGCGGTATAATCTCTTTCCAGTTTTTAACACCAGTTGCATCTTCTGGCGTTGACATCATTCTGAAGTTTTGAGCATCCAGATTTGTTCTGATGTAAAACTTGTCTCCTACATGCGAAACCATGTATTCCAACTTGTTTTCATAATCTCTTGGATGGAACATTTGAAAATCTCCAGTAGGATTGTCAGCTTTTAGGTATCTGAATTCAGATGCTAAAGTTGCAAAAGAACCAATCATTATGAACTTTTTAGATCTAGTCTTCCAGACATAGCAACTATAAGTGTCTTCTTTTTCATGATAGATCAATTCATCATTTTTAGAATCTGTCCCTAAGGTGTGGCGGAAGATTTTGTATGCTCTTAAGCTCTCATCTTTTACTGTATAGAAAAGTGTTTTATTGTCATTCCCCCAAGTTGCGGAACCCGTAGTATTTGGAATCGAAGATTCCATTGTTTCTCCGGTTTCTAAATTTTTGAATCTGATGGTATAAATTCTTCTACTTAAAGTATCTTCTCCATAAGCCAAAATTTTATTATCTGGGCTAATTGATCTACTGTTCACACTATAGTAGTCATAACCTTTAGCAAGTACATTTACATCTAAGTATATTTCTTCATCAGCTTCAATTGAGCCTTTTCTTCTTGAGAATATAGGATACTCTTTTCCATCTTCATATTTTGTAAAGTAATGGTATCCGTTTTCTTTGTAAGGCACAGACATATCCGTTTTCTTAATTCTGCCTTTGATCTCTTCAAATAATTTTTCTTGAAAATCTTTGGTATGTGCCATCTGCTGCTCTTTATAGGCATTCTCAGCATTTAAGTAGTCAAGTACCTCTTGATCTTCTCTTTGGTTTAACCAATAGTAATCGTCAATCCTAGTATCCCCATGTATACTCATTTCCTTAGGTTTTTTGGTCGCTATTGGAGGATTAACCTGCGTCTTTATATCCATTTCTTTCTGTTTCTTTAATTTGATGTTTGATTTATCTTGGGCTTCAACCGTGAAACTGCACAATATATATACGATGAAGACAAAAATAATGTTTGTTCGAAATTTCATTTTCTAATGTTTAACAATGGTGATTGTGAAATTTGTTTGCAAAAGGCTGTTTGTTACTTGTGGGTACCCCAAATATATACTTTTTAGAGGAATACCTACTTGCATGATCCTTTTAGCAATTCTTAATAAAAGACATCTTCTTCTAGCAATAGTTGTATATAGAATGGAATAATTGGCTTTAAATGTCGAATTCTTTACTAAAGAATGTTAAAGTTGATTTGGGAGAGAATAAGAGGGTAGGCGTGTATGGAATAACAGTTTGAGGATTCAGTGTTTAGAGGCAAACGATTTTGAAGATGAAGGTGCAAATATTGTTTGAAGGTGTGGGGGTAAAATGAATGTGTAGGGCATTTTGAAGGTGAAGGGTACGTTTGTTTGAAGGTGTAGGTGCAGGGCATGCCCTGCACCTACACCTTCAAACAAACATTAAAACATTAAAACATTAAAACATTAAAACATTAAAACATGTCATCAAACATCTCTTGAATCTATTTTTGGAGAATAACAATTTTCTTGCTCTGCCTATAAATATCTTGATGAATGCTTACAAAATAAATGCCTTGCCCCAAGTTCATGTCTTTTAAGTTTATGATCATTTCGTCTCCGTTTCCATCAAACTTTTGGAGATAATGTGTTTTTCCAATAACATCACTAATTGATATTTTGTACTCTTTGTTAAAGTCAGTATTACAAAGTACGGAGAAGTCACCGGCAGTTGGGTTAGGATAAACTTTAAAATCAAATTGACTCGAACTTGGTCTTATTATACTTGTTTGAATGTCTTCAAAATTGCAAGTACTGATGTCAGAAATATAAACTTCTAATCTTTCTGCACTACCATCATATCCATCTTCTAATTTAAATATTACTTTTTCTATGGTGCCTACCATAGTCACCACTACTGAATCATAATCTTCTCCATTAAAAGAACCATATAATTTATTCGCACCTGATTCATCAATATAATTTATTGTGATTTGATCAATGTAGAGATTAGATGGTGCTCCTGTTGTATTGGCATCTAAATTTCTTATTGTGAAACTTGGATTAATTTTGTTACCAATAAGAATACTTCTATTGGCAAAGCCAGAGCCGGAGTGTTCAAATACATGGTTTGCTATTTCAATTAACTCTTCAGTACAATCATCACATGCATCAGGGACACCATCTTCATCGGTGTCAATATTGTCATCACCTTCTGGACAAATGTCCTCTGCGTCACAAACGCCGTCTTGATCTGTATCTACGAATGTTCCTACACAATTACAATCTTCATCAAATACATCTTCGATGGTACAATCCTCATTGTCATCACAACTGTCTCCTATGATTCTATCATCGCACTCATCACAGGCATCAGGTATGCCGTCTTCATCGGTATCGATGTTGTCATCTCCACCTGGACAAATATCATCGGCATCACAAACCCCATCATTATCAGAATCAGTAAAGGTTCCAAAACAATTGCAATCGACATCATAAGTATCTTCAATTGTGCAAGCATCATCATCGTCACAAGCCGAACCAATTAGGTTGTTATTGCATTCATCACAATGGTCAGGGGTGCCATCTTGGTCTGTATCCAAATTGTCATCTCCACCAGGGCAAATGTCGTTTTCGTCACAAACACCATCATCATCTTGATCTTGGAAGATTCCGCTACAATTGCAATCCGTGTCATAAACATCTTGAGTCGTACAAACATCGTTGTCATCACAGCTGGTACCTGCAATGCTAGCATCGCATTCGTCTTCTTCATCACAGATGCCGTCTTCATCTGCATCTTGGAATACGCCACCTGAACAAGTACAATCTTCATCATAAGTTTCCCCAAGTGTACAGATGTCTCCATCGTCGCAAGGCGTACCAATCAATTCATTATCAAAGTTTGGACAGGTATCCTCTTCATCGCAAATACCATCTTGATCAGAGTCTAAATAGGTTCCAGTACAATTGCAATCAGTATCATAAACATCTTGAGTCGTACAAGGATCATTGTCATCGCAAACAGTACCAGCAAGGCTAGCATCACACTCATCTTCAGCATCACAGATTCCATCTTCATCAGCATCTTGAAAAACGCCACCAGAACAGCCACAATCTGAATCATAAGTTTCACCGAGTGTACAAATGTCTCCATCGTCGCAAGCCGTACCAATCAAATTGTTATCAAAGTTTGGACAAGTATCATCTGCATCACAAACACCGTCTTCATCTGAGTCCATTAATGTACCTATACAATTACAATCTGTATCATAAATGTCTTGAGTAGTACAAGGATCATTGTCATCGCAAGTTGTACCCACTAGACTAGTATCACATTCATCTTCTGCATCACAGATCCCATCTTCATCAGCGTCTTGAAAAACGCCACCGGAACAACCACAATCTGAATCATAAGTTTCCCCAAGGGTGCAAACATCTCCATCGTCGCAAGCAGTACCAATTAAGTCATTGTCAAAATTAGGACAGGTATCTTCTTCATCACAAACCCCATCTTCATCGGTATCTAAGTAAGTCCCTGAGCAGTTGCAATCGATATCATAAACATCTTGAGCAGTACAAGGATCATTGTCGTCGCAAGTTGTACCCACTATACTAGTGTCACATTCATCTTCGGCATCACAGATGCCATCTTCATCTGCGTCTTGGAAAACTCCTCCAGAACAACCACAGTTGTTATCATAAGTTTCGCCTAAAGTGCATATATCTTCATCGTCACATGGAGTACCAATAAGCTTGTCGTCAAAATTTGGACAGAGGTCATCGGCATTACAAACACCATCTTCATCTGTGTCTGCGAAAACGCCTACACAATTACAATCAGCATCGTAAGTATCATAAACTGTACAGTCATCATTATCATTGCACGGAGTATCTATAAGATCGTTATTGCAAGTATCACATCCATCTGGAATTCCATCTTGATCTTCATCGTAGTTGTCATTGAAACCAGGACAAATATCATCCTCATCACAAATGTTGTCATTGTCAGAATCTTGTTCACAATCAGCACATGCTCTTGTGTAAGTCCCA
>CALIIW010000287.1 GCA_938018185.1 uncultured Saprospiraceae bacterium | reverse complement strand
ACAATTCCCTTTGGTGTCATTATTCTGGCACTAATACTATCAAAGTCTCCATGGACTATCTCAGCATTAATAATATTCAAATTGTCATATAGATTCTTCATCCCTAATATAGATGATGTAGAAAATTTTAGCTCCAATAATTCACATCCTACTTCTAACTCAGCAGCTGGATGAGCTGTGCTACCCCAATCTATTACAAAAGGAGCAAGCTCAGTCTTAGGTTCCGAAAGCGGCAATATCATTTCCCAATTTAGATCTTCACCGTTTTCTTTTTTTCGATGTCCTGCTTTTATAGAACCCATCTCACTATTATAGGTTTTCAATACAGCAGCATCTGAATTTAAGTCTTCTGACTCCAAAGCCCAACGAGTCAAAATCGGTTTCTTAATTAGATCAATACCCATCCAACGAGACCCTTTGACATTAAAATTGTCCTTGTCGATTCCAAGTATTTCCAAATAGGATCTTTCGCCTATTCTAACCAAAGCATTTTTTGTCCCTTGCGTTTTATGGTAGCCACCAAATACTGGTTTAACCCCACTTATCTCATAAAACCAAATTATGGTTTCATCAAAAGTATTTGTAGCATAAACCAAATGATCTATCTTGCGATTTAGCATGAGATTAAATTTTCTAGGATATAATTCGCAGATCTTACTGCACCTTCCATATAACCAGAAAATTCTTTTGCAGTTTCCGCTCCGCCAATAATCAATTTATCATTTAAAAAAGTTTGGTGATATGCGGCATGACCATTGTTTTGATGAGGCAAAACATGGTCATAATAATCTTTAAATGTAAATGGCTCGGCCCTCCAGACCGTCTCTTCATAGGATAAATAATCTTTAGCATTATCGCCAAAGTATTTTTGCAATTGAACCAAGATCATTTTTAATCTTTCTTCTTTATCCAAAGAAAAATAGCTGCCATTCAAGAATCCTTTGAGCGCATATTTTTCATCTTCATAATTAGAATGATCATACATTTCTGGTATAGGACCCACATTGCTAAATATGGTACCGCTCATCTGCTCAGCCCTCCAAAAAGGAGTCGCATAGGATAAAGCTACTTTTATGGATTCCCCCATCCAAGTATGTGTTTGACTTGCAATCTGCTGTAAGTTTAACGGAATACTCGGTGTAACATTTATAGTATTAATAAACAAATTGGGAGGTAAAGTAGAAATTACTTGCTTTGCTTTAATAGAAAATCCATCTCCTGATATTTTTAAACCATCAGAAACTACATTGATGGATTTTACAATTTTTGATAAATGTATTTCATCTTCACCAAGGGCTTCTGCAAGTTTATTAATCAATGTACTAGTACCTCCAACTATCCGATAAGAAGGATCACTATTTGGTGGTAGTTGAACCAATTGTGCAGGACTTATTGACATAGGCTCATAAATCGCATTTTCACCTAATTCTTGAATAAAAGTATTTATAGAAAGTTCTTCTAAAAGTTTGTTTAACTGCGTATGCTTTTTACCTAACCAGGTTGCCCCCATCTCTAAGGGTGGAGCGTTATCAGAATAATGTGTTTGGATACGCCCTCCTAATTTATCTCTTGCTTCAAGAATTGTACAGGCTATCCCCTTTTGTTTTAATCGATAAGCAATTAATAGACCTGTCAATCCTGCCCCTATGATAACTACAGTAGTATCCTTCACGAATGCTTTTTAATTTTCAAAAATTACTTTCCAACCAAAACTATCTCCTCAAATACCCCTGCATCAATCCATCCTCTGTTCTTATCTTCTCCTTCTACAACGGTAGAACCAATAAAATTCTCTCTTTCCCCACTGGCATCATTATCACAATAAGCAATTGCAAAACCAATTTTCTTGTTTGCCGATAATTTCAATGGGGTGTTTTCTTGATCATCAAGATAGCTATCATCATATAACTCTATTGCAGCTTCCCAGACAGACAAATTACCTTTCGTAATCCTTTTACTTATGATGTGATCGTAATACCTAGGTATACTATCAGTTCCTATATCTGTTACCTTATCATCCAGCGCAATGTGATAAGCAAATGCATTATGAGTGTATTGGTGTATTCCTTTAGAATTATCTGAGTCAATAAAAATTTCTAAACAATCATCATCCCAATACTTTACTAACCCATCCGGGTGTGTATCTATGAGTTTATCATCAGTTATTTCCGCTAATACATACAAGAAGTTTTCATCCCAAAGCAATTTGTAACGACCGCTAAAATCATCAGCTGAATATTCTTTTCCCAACCACCTCTGATTAATTGGATTCCAATTCACTGTCTCCCATGAAGCTTCATTTACTAAACCATCTATTTGGATACCTTTAGTTGTTTTTGAAACTTTAAAAGTCGCATCTTCACAACACAAACAAAGTAATATAATTAAAAAACAATTGAAATATCTCATGCTTAGGGTTCAAATTTTTATTAATCTCAGAATTGCTTTCTACAATTGTCCCGACAAAAAAATAGTCATTTTTATTTCTAATTGACAATATTCTAGGTTGTTTAATCATACTTATTATCAACTGTCCGCCAAGATACTATTTGCAGTATAAAAAAATGTGTAGAAGCTTTACAATCCCTTTATTTATTGATAATTTCATGAAGATGGAAAATTATTTAAAAAACCTTGGCAACCATTTAGTCCTTTAAGTAGGTATAGGTAATGAAAGAGATAGTGAATATTTAATGAATAAAGAATTAGATTCCATATTAAATGCTTGCATCAAGCAAGATCGATCCAGTCAGAAGAGACTGTATCAGGAATTTTATTCCTATGGCATGAGTGTCGCCATTCGATACATTAATGATGAAGGAGAAGCAGAGATGATTGTAAACGATGGATTTTTGAAAGTTTTCAATAATCTTCAAAAATTTGATTTGGAAAAACCTTTCAAGCCCTGGTTCAGACAAATCATAGTCAATACCTCTATAGATTATTTAAAAAGGCAAAAAAGACTAATGATGAAATCTAATTTATCAGAAGCAGAGAATACAGCGGATAGAGAAAATATCCTGAGTAATATTTCTTACAAAGAACTTCTTACGATGGTACATACTTTATCGGCAGCATATAGAACAGTTTTCAACATGTATGTAATCGATGGTTTCAAACATGAAGAAATCGCAAATACCTTAGGAATTTCAATCGGAACTAGCAAGTCAAATCTTAGCAAAGCAAGAACAAAACTAAAAGCCTTAATTAACGAACAATTAGTGGCAATAGATCATGGATAATTTTGACGATAAACATATAGACGATTTTTTCAGAGACGGTTCTGAGCAGCATGCTTTTCCTTACAAGGAAAGCTCCTGGGACAAAATGGAACTCCTAATTGAAAAAGATAAAAAGAAAAAAGCTTTTGGCTTTTATTTGCTTGGATTCATTTTACTCTTGGCTTTAGTTTCAGGCTTATTACACAAGAATACTTCTACTGAATCAAAAACAGAAGCTGTACCACAAACAGAAATTGCAGAGACTTCAAACGCTATTAAAACAAATCATAAATCACAAGTTTTAAATAAAAACACTGCCAAGAAACAAAGTTTAGTACAAAAAGAAAAGTTGCTCAATACGACGAAGAAAGAAATAGTCAAGAAAAAGCCAACAACATCTTCCGCTCAAAAGCAAAACTTAACTCTTGCTAGCAACGAAAAGGATTCCAATGATTTACAAAAGAAGGTTAAAAAAGCGATCGCTCAAGATATTAGCATGAACAAAAATAATTCAAGAGATGATTCGAGAGATGACTTGAATACAACTATAATAGAAAAAGAACCGATTGCTGACAATAAGAATTTCGATACTCCAAGTTTAGCTGCATTAAATGGAATTAGTCTAAAAGCTTTTGAGGAAAAAGTACCTTTATTTAAAAATACGAGTGTTTCATTTAATGATATTAAAATTACTAATTCACATTTTGCTTTGGCTATAGTTGGCGGCATGGAATATTCTTCCGTTGGGCTTATGAACAAATCAAAGGCTGGGTATAGATTAGGGGCAGAAATATCCTACCAGTTTAAAAATAAATTTGAGATCGGTTCAGGAATGATTATTAGCCAAAAGAAATACATTACTGAATCTAAAAATTACAGCTTTAGTGAAGCTGGACTTATGGATGACATCATGCCAGAAATGGTGCATGGTAAATGTGATGTAATTGAAATCCCAGTTGAATTTTCTTACTACTTAAATAGTTACGACAAATCCACCTTCTATTTTAGTTTAGGAGCTAGCACTTTTCTAATGAGAAAAGAATGGTATGACTTCGAATACGAAAAGATGTATGATGAGATGGATGAACTCCCAAGATATTCGGCTGATAACGGAATTAATAAACACTTATTCGGAGTTGGAACAATTGCAGTAGGATATCAAAAAAATATAAATAAAAGAATGGCTTTTCAGTTGGAACCTTATTTCCAAATACCATTTACTGGCATTGGAATGGGACAAGTGAATCTTGTTTCAGGTGGACTACAATTTCGAGTCTTATTTAAAAAGTAAAATTATATAATCTATTTGCCTTAAGGCAAATTTCAAATATCAATACAGTCCCAAATGTTATATCTGAGCACAGCTCAGGCTGGGATTTATTTGACTTGATTAAAAAAAGTTAAGTCTATTTAAATGCTTCTGTCAAAGGAACATAAGGCCGCGCATTGCAAAAAATAAAAAAAATATTTTATCACATACAATTATAAAATTATGTTTCAAATTTCCAATTTTAACAATCAATGTAAAAAACACTGGCAACAACATAGTGAAATATTCTATTCACTTCCTTACTATCTAAGTATGTTGTTTTTGGCGGCAAGCTTTTCACTTAGTGCTCAAGTTTCGGGGGGAAACTTAAGTCTTACAAATGGCCTTGATGAAATTTCTATTTGCGCACTAGATGGTACATCAGATGCTTTCGATGTAATTCTAACAAATGAAACAGGAGACAATTCTGCTTGGGTGATAACAGATGACAATTTAAATATACTTGGCCTACCTCCATCTCCTCCTTTCGACCTCGAAGGCGCAGGAGCTGGAACTTGCCTAATTTGGCATCTAAGCTACAATGGTCTGATAACAGGTGCAGAGGTAGGTATGAACGCAGCAAACCTATCAGGTGATTTTGAATTATCTAATCAGATTACTGTCCATAGACTTATTACCGAAGGTTTAAGTGGTGGAGATCTTTCTGGTGGACCTTTTGCTTTTACTGTTGGTGATGGTACGGCAGATATGATACCTACAGGCTCTATAACCTTATCAAATGCGGATGGAACAAACACACAATGGGTCGTAACTGATGCTAATGGTATTATTTTAGGTTTACCTCCTATGCCTTCTGTTGTTGATTTTGACGGCGCTGGATATGGCAATTGCTTAATTTGGCACTTATCTTTCGAAGACGGATTGGTCGGCGCGGAAGTCGGCGCGAATGCAGCCGATCTTCAAGGATGCTTTTCTATTTCTAATTCTATTACTGTTGAGAGAACGCCTGCTGATGGCTGTCTTGCTAATGGTGGAGAACTTTTCGGTGGACCTTTTGCTTTTACTGTTGGTGATGGTGTGGCGGATATGATTCCTGAAGGATCTATAACCTTAGCTAATGCAAGTGGCGTAAATTCACAATGGGTCGTAACTGATGCTAATGGTATTATTTTAGGTTTACCACCTATGCCTTCTGTTGTTGATTTTGACGGCGCTGGATATGGTGACTGTTTAATATGGCATTTATCTCATGATGGGACTTTGGCTGGTGCGGCTGTTGGTGTTAATGCTGCTGACCTAGAAGGTTGTTTTTCTCTTTCTAATTCTATCACTGTTGTGAGAACGCCTGTGGATGGTTGTCTTGCAAATGGCGGAGAACTTTTCGGTGGACCTTTTGCTTTTACTGTTGGTGATGGTGAGGCGGATATGATTCCTGAAGGATCTATCACTCTTGCTAATGCAAGTGGCGCGAACACACAATGGCTTGTGACTGATGACCAAGGCAACATACTTGGACTTCCCCCAATGCCATCAGCAGTTAATTTTGATGAAGCTCCGGTAGGTACATGTTTGATTTGGCACCTCGCTTTCGAAGACGGATTAATCGGCGCTGAAGTAGGTGCCAATGCGGCTGATCTTCAAGGATGTTTCTCGCTTTCTAATTCTATTACTGTTGCAAGAAATACTGGCGACAATACTGGTGTAGATTTAAATCTTGAGTTATCAGCGGCTAGTTTATTATACGAACAATATGGGAATGTTTCATATATTTTCAAAGTAACAAACGAAGGAACAGCAACAGCAACAAACATAGATGTTGACATAACTATTCCAGATGGCTTAGCATATGTCTCCTCAGGTTCTACAAATGGATCAATTGATTTGTACAATGAAGTTTGGGCTATCCAAAGCATTGAAGCTGGACAAACTGTGTATTTAAATCTTGATTTATTTACCTTAGTTGACAACATGGCCATTACATACTTTACTCAAGTTATTTCTCTTGATCAACTAGATTCAGATTCAACTCCTGATAATAGTTCAGGGACAATTAGTGAGGATGACGAAGCTTCTATTACAATAACACCAAGACGTGCAGGAGGATTTGGTTCAAATCAGGGCAACAATGACTTGGAACTTCAAGTAAGTGCTAATGGAGATTCTTATGATATTTACGAGACCATATCTTTTTCTATAGAAGTGACAAACAATGGCGACGAAACAGCAACGGATGTTTCTGTTGAAGTACCATTCCCAACTGGAACTGCCTATGTCGGACATAATAATAACAATGGAACCTATGAAGTATACAATAGAACATGGAATATTGATTTTATCGGAGCTGGGCAAACGGCTGTTCTCAACTTAGACTTATTTACTTTAATAGAAAATCAATCTATTGTTTTTATAAGCCAAGTGCTTGCTAGCAATGAGCAAGATCCTGATTCTACTCCCGGTAATTTAGATGGTTTACCTGCAGAAGATGATGAAGATTCTGTTGTTCTAGTATTTGATAACAGTTTTGGAAAACCTAATGCTGACATTCAATCAAGATTAGATATAACAAATTTAATGCAAGTTAATAGCTTGTATCCAAATCCTGCATCAAATTTGATAAGTATACCTGTCAGCAGTGAAATAGAAATGAGCACAACTGCATTTATTTTGGATACAAATGGCAAACTTGTAAATCAAAGAACAATCGATATAAGAAGAGGGAAAAATGCTTTCAATTTTTATATTGATTCTTTAAGTCCAGGAACTTACTTTGTTAGTTTCAAAGGATTGGATAAAGATTTGACTAATCGAAAATTTGTAAAGGTTAATAGATAAGATTCTAAATTCAAAGTCTTAACAGGAGTGGCTTGAAAGAGTCACTCCTGTTTTTAAAATGAAATATCAGAATCTATCAATTCAAAAAAAGAAGACCCGTGCGTATTCTCACACAGGTCTTTATATAAAACAAATCTACCTAATAAATTCTTATTGTATTATTCAAGTATCTAAACCTACTTATGACAAGCAACCAGAAAAGCACCTGGAAGTCCAAAATAGGTTTGTATGCTAAAGGAATGAAATTCGTTTCCATCAAATAGTTCAACATTTGGAGTAACAGGAATTTCAGAAAACACACCATTATCTACATATTCTATTGCAATAAAATTCATACCTTCTTCCAGATTCAAACTATACTCCCAAGCACCCTTTAAAGGATTGTAATTTGTAATTAGTTCTTCGTCATTCAATATAATTTTCAAAACAGAAAGCTCTTCATCTTCATTGCAAAAAACTTTAATCTGCATGGCTTGATTCGAAACCTTTACCATTCCTTGCACGTCAAATCGATCATTAACTACCCGCGACAAATGTCTTGTTTCTAATTCCCACTTTTGACAGACACCGTCTTCAATTATCTTTGTTCCTTTTTGTTGATATTTATAATCTTTTGAAATAATTAAAAATTCATAAAAACTTTTTCCTATTGAAGTAGGGCTTGCAGTCAAACTTATGTTTGGGAAATTGTCTGAAAGACTTATACAAGGTTCTATAGAATTTATTTCATCGAATTGACTAAAATTTTCTACAAAATGGCCATCAATATATAATCGAGCATCTTTAACAAAAAGATCATTTGCCACCAACTTTACGTCCGTAACAATTTGATCTTTTTTGCAGGAAAACAAGCAAACAAGGCTTAGAAAAGTGATAAATATCTTATTCAAGTTTTCGCATTATTATATTCGAACAGAAAATTTTCCGTTCTTGTATCAAAGGTCTACATTTTGCCACGAATAAAATCCCTCCCCTAGGAGGGATTTTCCTTATATTTTTAAAAAACACCATATTTAAAAGCCCTAATATGAGAGCTGAACTCTAAATTGCTGTCAATTCTTAATTCTAAGAATCGCGATTAAAGTAGAAAATATTCTCCTTTGGGCAGTTTATAAATTATCGTTCATGGATATTTTTGTAAATTGTTAGAGCTTAAAATATAATCCAACGTGCGGGCAATACTTATTTGTTTCTTTTTGACCATATCTGGTGTAATAAGGTGTAATGCCCAGAGAGCGATTCCGACGCCTCAATTCAAACATTTTAACTTTAAAAATGGCTTGCCCTCAGATCAAGTCCTAAGCATCTACCAGGACTCAAAAGGGTTTATGTGGTTTGGCACCGAAAATGGCCTTGCCAAATATGATGGATACGACTTTGAATCTTACCTTTTTCATAATGCAGAATACAAAACGATCAAGCTTGTTGTACAAGCAATATCTGAAACAAATGAGGGGGACCTTTGGCTTGCCCTAGGAGGATATGGTGTCTCTAAATGGTCCAGGCAAACCAATAAATTTATTAACTACAGGAACATTCCTGGTCAAGCATCTATAATCAATGATAAGGTATGGAACATTCTTGTGAGTAAAAATCAAGATGTCTTTGTAGGGCACAGTTATGGTTTATCGATATTAAAAAAAGACACCACTATCAATTTCCTTCCAGGAGCAGAAAAATCTTTAATAGGTAAATCTGTTTATTCCTTTTTAGAAATGAATGATCATATGTGGTTTGGAACAAACAAGGGTTTAGCCAAATATGACAAAGAAAATAAAGAAATCCAAAATATTGAAGGAACCAATTCCCTAAGAGTATATAAACTACAATCCATCGATGATAATAATATTCTATTAATGAATCACAGTTCTTCTAGAGGTGGATATATATTTAATATAAAATCTAATAAACTGAGCCCTTTTTTAAATGATAAAATAGAAGCCATTCTCAAAAAAGGATCTGGTATTTCTTCAATTGTAAAAGATGACAATGGCTTGTTTTGGATCGGAACATTTAGCAATGGACTCATTATTTATGATCCTACAACTGAAAATTATAAGCATGTTTCCTATGATACGGAAGACAAAAAATCTTTACTAAGTAACAACATACAAACCATCCTAAAAGATAAAAATGGTGGAATCTGGATTGCTTGTTACAATGGAGGTGTTTGTTACTACGACAACCAAGGTTCTACAAAGTTCATTTTTATTGATGACAATGTCACTACCGTAAAATCCTACAAAAATCAAATTTGTTTGGGAACCTCTTCCTCTGGTTTACACTTTTATAATCTTGATGGTTCAATCAATCAAAAACTAAATACTGCCAATTCAAATTTAAAGTCTAATGACATTAGAGAATTGGCTGTCAATTGTGATGAATCCAAGATGTATCTTGGAACCAATGTTGGCCTTTTTGAATTGTCAAATAATAATGAGATCAGTCAAGCTACTCAAGAAATAAATTTAAAAAACACAAGTATTTCTGCTTTAAGTTTTGATCAAGACTGCAACTTAATAATTGGAACTAGAAACAATGGCATCTATGTCGAAGACAAAAAAGCAAACACTTTTACAAATTATTCTGCAAAAACCAAAGGCAGTAAACTGACGCATAAATCTGTACTTTCAATTGCTTTTGCAAATAGCCAGCTTTGGGTAGGAACCCTAGATGGATTAAATAAAATAAATTTAGAATCTAATCAAATTACTAATTACAAATTTAACCTTCTTGAATCTAACTCCATTAGTGATCCAATTATATTTTCACTTTTCCATGATCAAAATGGGGACCTATTAGTTGGAACAAATAATGGTCTTGACAAATACGATCCCGAAAATGATTATTTCATTAATCACTCCTCAGAAAAACTAAATCAAGAATTTTCAATTTCTGATATTTATGAAAGCCCAGAAGGTTATTTATTCCTTTGCACACCTAGTGGCATATATGCCTACGATAACAAACACCATCTATTAAACAATTCATTTTTTCCAGAGGTGCAATTTTACAACAATGATGCGACCTTGACCTTGCCAGACGGATCTATTCTTTTTTGTGGAAAAGGAGGTTGCATGAAAATTGACCCTAAAGATCTTGATAAAAAATCCAAACACGATTCGATTCAAGTCTTAGCATGTGCTTACTTTGACCAAAATCTTGGAGAGTACATTCCTATAAAAAAAGATGCAACTGGAACTTATAAATTCACTCATACACAATCCAAAAATTTAAAATTTACTGTTTCGACTTTTAACTATTCAGATGCCATGCCTAACATCTATTATTCAACAAATGGCTCATCTCAAAACATGTATCCAAATGGCAAAAGTCGAAACATAATAATATCAGGCTTAGAACCAGGCAAACACAAAATATATTTCGGAACAGATCCTTCTAATTCAACGGCATCCATTGAGCTATACAACAAACCTCATTTTTCCCGAAGCAAAATTGCGTTTCTGCTTTATTTTGCCATTGCAGCTTTAGCCTTCTATTTATTCCAGAGCTATCAAAAAGCAAAAATCAATCGATTGATCCAAGTTAGAAAAAAACTTAAACAAGATTACCACGACGATCTTGGCAACAACATTACTAGCATTTCATTACTTACTAATGTTCTCCAAAATAATTCTACAGGAAACGAAGTACTATTCAATGATTTGAATCTTCACATTTCCCATCTCAAACAAGGCTTTCGGGATTTTTTATTTTTCCTTGACAAAAATGACTGTTCTGGCTATGAACTAGCCTCCAGAATAAAGACATTTTGTGAAAGCTTATTCAAGTATTCAGATATCAGTTTTAGCTGCACAGGAATTCCACTGCAATTAAAAGATTTGAACATACCAATTGATGACTCTAAGCAACTTCTTCTAATGTTTAAAGAAATTGCGAACAATGCAGCCAAATACTCCGAGGCTGACAAATGCCTTTTTGAATGCATTCCGAATGGCGGATCATTGCAAATGGTTCTAAAAGATGATGGCAAAGGTTTTGAATTAAAGCATCTTAATGAAAAAAGAGGCATCTCATATATTCAAGAAAGAAGCAAAATGATAGGAGCTAAACTAGATATAGATAGCACAAAAGGTACTGGTACTAAATTTCAAATTACTTACAAGCCATGAACAAAGAAACACCTATTAAGATTATCAACATTGATGATAACAAAACGGTTCTAAAACAAACAGAATCTTTCTTTCTAAATTCTAAACAGTTTTATTACTTAGGAGGATTTAGTTCTGTAGCCAAGGCAGAAAAAAATATCAAATCAAATGAATTGAATCCAGATGTAATACTCATGGATGTAGACATGCCTAAAATAAATGGCATCGAAGGTGTAAAACTTTTGAGAAATTATCTTCCCAAAACCATGTTCATCATGTGGACTGTAAAAGATGATGACGATTCTGTTTTCAAATCCTTACAAGCTGGAGCAAAAGGATATCTGCTAAAGGATGAATTACCTTCAAAACTAATTGATAGCATTTTAGAAGTCTATGAGGGAGGTGCTCCAATGAGTGCCGGGATTGCAACTAAGGTTATCGACTTTTTCAAACCTTCAAGGGGTAGAGCCGATTCCATTCTCACTAAAAGAGAGGTTGAAGTTTTAGGCAAACTTTGCGAAGGAAAAAGTAGAGACATCATTGCACAAGAATTATTCATCTCTGAATTAACCATAAAAGATCACTTAAATAACATCTATACAAAACTTGAAGTTCATTCTGAAGCTCAAGCCGTATCGAAGTCGTTCAAAAATAGATGGTTTTTGCCATAAACATAGTAAAGCCATAAAGGATATGCTCAAAATAAAATTCACCTTTGTTATTCTATTTGTTCTAAGCTACTTTTTTCAGCTATCTGCTCAAGACCGTAGTCTGAAAGTATACGCCAACATCCAATACCTTAATTCAAGGCCTATGCCTTCTATTTTCAACTACACACCTGCACTACTCGCTTACAATGGTATTTCATTAGTCTATTCAGTTAAAAAAGAAATGTGGAAAAACGAATTCGAAATTGGAGGCAACATCTATCACTTGGATGAACCATTTGCTGAGGGCTTTTCTTATTATTTAAGATATGAAAAAGGATACTACACTCCTTTGGAAATCTTAAAAAAGGGTAAGTTGGCATTCGGCTTAGCTGGAAAAATATTTTACCTCGGAGAATATTTCAGGGTTAGCACAGTAGGTGGATGGCCTCTCAAAAATGAAGTCGGGGGCCTAGCCTTAGAGGCCTTTATACATATTGAATACAAGATCACCAATCAATTCTATTTAGACCTCAACAGCAACTTTTCTCCTATTACCTTTGGACTTAATAGACTCCGTATTGACAACCCAAATCTCTCAGTAAGGCAAAGAACTACTGGAGGTTTCGATTTTGACATGCTAAGTGAACGTCTTTTAAGAATTGGATTTGCTTACAAATTCAAACAAAAGAAGATCAATAAAGAGAGCTAACAACTAGACGATACAAGGTTTAAACTTACAAGACGTTGTTATATCATTATTATCAAACCAAATTTTCATTAAAACTAGAAGACGAAACTCCAATGCTTATTACTAATTATATTGTAACAAAATGACAAGGCCAACTATGGCATGTTAGTTTCAAATTTTGGCGGACATGCCAATGATTACAAAGATATAATGGCAACCTTAAAAATAAAATAAAGCACTACGCTAGATAATAAATAAAATGGGGAATCTTAAACATTAAGATTCCCCATTTTATTTTTAGAATACTTTATTAAAAATAATATCCAATAGCCACAGCAATTCCTCTTGTACTTAATTTTGGCGTTTGATCATTTGCATTGTTAGCATCTGCATCTAATAAATTATTAAGGCCTAAATTGTACCTTACACCAATTGAAAGTTTATTGACAACATATCCTACTCCAAAAGCAACACCATAATCTGCTCTTTTCTGACTCCCTTCCTCACTGTAATCAAATTTATTTGTTGCTTCAAATTTTGTACTTGCAATAGTTGTGGTGATGTCATCTTTCCCAGTCATTGCTACACCCAAAAATGGGCCAGCTTCAACAAAGAAACCTGTCCCTCCTTCTCCAAGATAATATTGCAATAAGATTGGCATTTCTATGTAATTATAATACGAACTCACCTCTGTTTTTTGATCAATCAAAGGCTCCTCATAATTTTCCGTTCCCCCTTTTTGGATTAACATTAACTCAGGTTGCAATTTTAATTTCTCTGTCAAAGAAAGCCTATAGGTTATGCCTGCTTCAAATCCAAGTATTGTACCTTTTTGGATGTTTTGAAATTCTACAGCTTGACCTTCCTTTTGAAGGTTTGCTATTATTACGCCAGCTTTTATACCAACTTGAGCCTCTGCAGCAAAAAATGCACTCAATGTCAAGACTAAAAAAAATATTTTTTTCATTACTAAATGTTTAATTAACTAATAATAAATGGAAAATAGCTCCATCAAAATACTTGTCATTTCATGTCCAAATCTCTGGCATCAAAAAATGAAAAATACTTGCTTAAAACGTTGGTAATAGAAATATGCTGTCTCAAACAACAAAAAAATAATGAAATGAAGTTTTATTCTAGGCTAGAAGCCCTTTTTAATAGTCTTTTTATCATGAAAAGCACGAAAGTCAATTTCTCTTTCAATATTCGCTCTGTCTTAGATCTTTTTATGTATAATGACAAATAATACTTATCGTCTTCTTTTTAATACAAATCTTTTAATTCGCTTCATTGCTTCAACCAATGCCTCCTCTTGAAGATAAGTATGCACCAACCTAAATTGACCAAATTTACTGTGACCAAATCCATCTGCTGGTGTCAGCAAAACACCTTCTTCTTTGTAAAGACTCATCCAAAGTTCCGTCTCAAGTTCTTTTGTATTCCTCTCTAACAATTCACCAAGATCAAACCATGAAAACAAAGACCCTCTCGCAGGAATGTATGGTAAATTAAGCTCTTTTAATGTCTTCACTACTGTTAAGTAAGAACGGCTCAATTTTTTTTGATTTGTAGTTATATAAGAATCTAGAAAATCATGATTCAAAAGAATTTTTGAAAACAACCATTGCGTTAAATTAGAAACCATATGTGGTCCATTCAAATTCATCAAGGCTTTTAAAACCAACTCATTTTTTGTGTGAAATATCCCTACTCTAAACCCCGAAGAACCAAGATCCTTTGACAAGCCATAAATCAAATGCAAATAAGGACTCTCTTTTAAATGCATTAATTCAGAAAAAGATTTAAAGGTCAATTGATAACTATAATCATTTGCAATTAAAGGATGGCTTGTATCAATTAAGGATAGGGCGTAAATTTCATTTACAACCAAGTGGATCTCATTTTTAATGCACCAATTGGAAATATTATCCAATTCTCCATTTGTAAAAATTCTGCCCGTAGGATTATCTGGATTTGTTAACAAAAGAAGCTTGAAGCGTTTACCTTCTTTTTCCAACTGACTTTTTGTCTCCTCTAATTTGTCAAGACTTAAAATTTCTTTATTACCTAACTGATCAATTTCATGGTGGTTAACCAAATCAAATCTCTCAACCTTTGCTTTGTTGTTGATATCTTGAGTATAGACAGGATACGATGGAGCAGGAATAACCGCAACATCCATTTCATCGCAAAGTACCCAGGCCATCAACTCTAATATGGCTGTACAACCCGCAGCGGCAAACAACTCGGAGGAGTTGACAGGAAACCTACAGAGATATCTATTCATGTAAGATGATACAGATTCTAAAAATTCAGGTGCTCCAGCAGGAGAAGTATAATTAGAAACCCAATCTGGAATTGAATTATTCTTGAGAACAGTTTCCATCTCTTCTTGAAGCTTCTCCCAAGAAAGATTATTCTCTGCCATATTTAATGGGAGTTTTCCATCTGGGTTAGATTTTGCATCCCAAAGATCCCCAGAAGCTTCAAAAAATAAATCCATGTCAGAACGCAGGGCTGTCTTTGCCGCGATAGCTCCCCTCTTTGATATTGTCTTTGAAATCATATATTGTAGCTTTGCCTTAAAATTTTAAACATACTAAGTTAAATAATATTGTTAGCACCTTATTCACTAAATTGTCACCACCTTCAGTATAATTAATTTATATGTCAAAATATGTGATTTCTGATATCCATGGTTGTTGTAAAAGCTTCAAAGCTTTAGTAGAAAAAATCGATCTCCAAAAACAAGATACGCTCTACCTACTTGGGGATTATGTAGATAGAGGACCAGATAGCAAAGGTGTTATTGATTACATATGGTTTTTGCAATCAGCAGGTTTTGAGGTCTATTGCTTGTGTGGCAACCATGAAGAAAAAATGCTTAGCTCTTGCAATTCGAAAGTTGATATGCAAGAATGGCTTTTCTGGGGTGGAAGGCAAACTCTTGGAAGTTTTGGAGTAAATGCTGTCAATGAAATTGATCAAAAATATAAGGACTGGCTCGCAGGTCTAAAATATTATATAGAAGTAGATAATTACATTTTAGTCCATGCTGGACTTAATTTTAAACTGGAGAATCCCTTAGAGGATACAAAGTCTATGATGTGGATGAGAGACTACTATCATTCGATTAATTATGAATGGCTTCAAAATAGAATTATCGTTCATGGTCATACACCAATTTCCAAATTAGAAATAGAAAGTCTGAACACAAAAATTCTGAGAGATCAATATATCAATATAGATAATGGCTGTTTTTATAGTAAAGAAGGACAAAATCAATTATGTTGCTTCAAGCTTGATGATAGGTCTTTGACTTTCCATGTCAATGTGGATAGGAATATTTCATAATATAATATATCCAGTTAGCGGTTTTAAAATCCCCTAATTGCCCGATAAGGTTAGATCATTTTATTTTATAAATGTAAAATTTAAAATAATTTAATCATTCCACTAACGTTTCTAAATTACATTCCGTCTATTATAGTAGATTCAACGAAGTAATGTCAAAACAACTTTTAAACATTCATTTACTCACACTTTGCAAAGCAAAGGACAGAAAAGCTATTCAGCAGCTCTATTTTGCTAAATTTCAAGACTTTATGCGCATATGCATGCCATATGTTAAGGAAGAGTCTGCTGCTAAGACCATTGTAAATGATTCGTTTCTAAAGATTCTTGACAAAATGGACAATTTGAATGATGTTGCTGCTTTTAATGCATGGGCACACAGAATTGTAAGAAATACAGCTGTAGATCATTTACGTAAAACTTCAAACTATCGAAGTTTTATTAGACTCCAAGAGTACGATGAAAATACATCTGATTTCTCGAATAAAATCTTAAATGAGTTAAACGGATCAGACTTACTTAGAATGATTCAATTATTGGAAGACAACGAAAGGTTAGTATTCAACTTATTTTTTCTAGAAGATTATTCGCACAAACAAATTTCCAAAGAATTACAGATCACAGTTGAAATGAGCAGGTGGCTTTTATACAAAGCGAGAAAGAGTTTCAAAAAAATTTACTTTGAATCAAGCAAAGTTATAATCGGAATGCAATGAAAAGAAAATCTACAAATAAATTTAAAGAGAAGATTAACGAGATCGAATTCCAGCCTAGCCAGGCCGATTGGAAATCTTTTTCTTCTGCTTTAGACAAAAGCATGCCTTTCGATTCTGGCATCACCGGTAGTCTTGGCAAAACTTCTGCAAGTGCAGCAACTGGAGCATTAGGTTCTACCATTGGATCTATTACTTGGGGCAGTATATTTTCTAAATTATTTTTGGCACTTGCTGTTGGAGCTGGGATTTACAGCCTAAGCACAACTATTAACTCTGAAAAAGAGAACAGTTCAAATATAAGTATCAATAAAAATACAGTCCAGACCAACAATAGCCAGCAAACTAAAAATGAAATATTAAATTTAAAATCTTTAAAAAATAATGAACCTACCACCGAAAGATTTACGACTCAACAAACTGAAAATATTTTAAAAGAGGAAACAAAAAAAACAACAATCTATAAAGACCTAACTAGCAATTCTTCAACGCAATTAGGTAATCAAATTAGTAAAATATCAAGCAAGAAAAAACATAAGAAAATTAACCTAGTTAAAGGCTCAACAGAAAAAAGCAATTTAAACACTAACAAGTATTCGAATCAAAATAACAACACAAAATTAAATTCTATCACAAAAAATGACAATTCTCATGCTTCTTCAAATGATCTAATAGAGAGATTAAAAAAAGGTGATAATAAAAGAATTCATACCCCACTGAACACAAAAAAGAGTCAAGAAATTATTGATTCAAATAAAGGAATGAGCGTATCAAATAGTGAACAAATAGGATTGAGTCTATTGCCATCAATCCAATTCAACAGAAAAGATGAAGGAATAGAGAACTTATTAAATGAATACATAAGTGGTATACTCCTTAGTCCTGAAGCAAATTTAGACTTGGTATTTAATTTCGAGAACATACGACTACAGGCTATGTTTTTAGGAACTGATGACTATCAAGGTTTAGGAGTAACCATAATGCAACCAATCAGAGGCAACAAATTCTGCAGCTTTTTTCTTGGTATAGGTCTTTCATTTGTTGATTACTCTAATAGCACATCCTTGTATGATCAAACCATATTTTCTCTCCCTAACCAAACGCCAGGTGCTAAAATATATGTACAAACAGAAACTTCAGTTTCAATAATTGGTGAAGCAAAAAAGTTTTTATGGAAAGATCGACTCTCTATTTATCTAACTTTGAAACCAGAATTAGTTGTGGCAAGAAGCGGGAATGCCGCATTAAAAAATGAAGTCACTTCTAATATTAACCATTACCAATTACAAATTGCAGATCAAGGCTATACCAAAGAATTGATGCTATCTGCTGGCCTGGGTATAGATTTTCGATTTAGCCAAAAATTTGAAGCAAGGATCGGCTATGAAAATGGTTTTATAGAAACCATTGATGCTTCAAAGACTATCAATAACAAAGTAATCAAAAGAGGCCATGTTAATATTGGCTTGAATTATAACTTTATGCAAAAAATTAAATAACAACAAATAATAATTTATCACATTAAATCACAAATAAATAAAAGTATGAAAAAGAGCATTTTATTTCTTGCAGCCATATTCATTTACAATCTTGCAATGGCACAGCCTCATCAGTTACTAGGAATGAAAGTAAAAAAAATCGGCCTTACAGGTTCATTTGACAAAGACATGATTAACAACATCAATGCGGATTATTTTATGTCTGTATCGAAAGACGGAACATACGCAGACTTAAGTGGAATAGAATTTAGAGATCAAGATATTTCTTCTATGTTTTGCGAAAATCCAGCACTAAGAGCAGAATTGACATTACTACCTTTCTCAAAAAATGAGAACCTGCAACTAAATGCAGGAGCATCTTTAATGTTTAACAGATCTGATGGATCTTATTACAACTTTTTCTACGGAGAACAAGCACCTGATTACAACTATATTAACTTCTCATCTACTTCACAAGAAATTGCTTTAGATTTTGCTTTCTTATTTCACAAAAGAGTTTCTTTTCTTCACCTATATGGAGGAGTTGGAACGAACATAGGAATGACCTTTGCAGGTAATATGAATATCCATGGCCAATATCAGAAGACAACAGAAATAGCTGGAGGTGCCACTGATGATCCAACTTACGTTACGGAAGGCAATATCCCTTTTCAAGAGTCTCACCAAATGAAAGACATGCTACATCAAAGAGCTTTTCTTCAAGGTGCTGCAACAGTGATCTTCTTCAAAAGACTTGAAATTGGACTAGAAGGTAGAATCGGAAAAGGATACAGAACCACAGGAGGATCTAGAGCTAATACAACACTTAATAGCTACGGTGTAGTAACAAAGTGGAATTTTAAATAATACATCTTTAGATATTGAATTTTAGTTATTATAACATTTATGCTTACGATGTCATAATATATTTTGGAATTATTCGATCGTTGTCAAGGCAAAAAACAAAGGCATAGCCTTAGTTATGGCGAGTATTTTTAACGAAGAATACGAGGGGAATAAACCAAAATAAATGTGACAATTGTAAGCTTAAATGTTATTAAGGCCTCTTCGTTTTTCGAAGGGGCTTTTTTTATTAAACCATTTCACGCCTCTTCTGTTCCATCCTTATGTCCAAAGCATTATACCTCAATCTTACAGATCGCGATCTCAATCGAATCATAGAAATGGCCTGGGAAGACCGTACCCCTTTTGAAGCCATTGAGTCCCAGTTTGGACTTGTAGAGTCACAAGTCATCAAAATCATGCGAAGGGAGCTCAAGGGCAAGAGCTTTCGTCTATGGCGGAAAAGAGTCAACAGCGGGCCTAGTCAAAAACATCTAAAGAAAAGAAACCCGGAGATAGATCGATTCCATTGTTCTAGACAAAAGCATATCAGCCTCAATAAAATATCAAAAAGATAATTTGAGCCATTTTCAAAATCAAATTTTGCCCCTTTCATAGACCTAAATAATACATTTTAAGCATATCTTTAAGGATGCTTAAATACCTTAACATATTCTTCCTCTTTCTCCTTTGTATTTCTTGCGAAGAGTCACCTAGGGATCAGCCAGTTGACACCAAGCCTCTTATAGAAAAACCTATCCTGCCGAAAGGCCAATTCCTGATAGATCAAATAAAATTTTTCTTGCCAGAAGATTTTGAACAAGTGTTTCGAATGAATGAGGTCAAAAAAGTGTTTAAAGAATCTAAGCTGACACAGGATTTTTTAGAGGCAATCCTTTACACTCCTATGGCAGGAGCCGTCAACGGAAATGCCTTTTCCTTTCTTAGAATAAAAACCTTGGAAGATTTTGACTTCATCAATCTCAGAACCAGAGGCACTTATGTTGCCATCTCTGAAAGCATGCTGGAAGATTTCGACAAGGCCATACAAGGAAATATTAAAAAATTAAACCACAACCCAGATATTACTGCAACACAACTAGACAAAAAGTTTGAACATAAAAATGGAAAAAGTTATTTGAAAGTAAGCTATCAAATTGCTCAAGCTGGCCAAGTAAGATATACAATAAGCAATTACTTTATATCTACCTCTAAGAAGACCATCTCATTCATCGTTACGAATTTTGGAGTTGAAAATCGAGATTTAGAAGAATATTTGGTCAAAGCACAGATGTAATGATTCTATCTTTGACAAATTGTCTGCTTATATTCCACTAAGTCGTTTATTTTTTTTACAAAAAGATACGATCAAGG
This sequence comes from uncultured Saprospiraceae bacterium, assembly GCA_938018185.1. Lineage (GTDB taxonomy): Bacteria > Bacteroidota > Bacteroidia > Chitinophagales > Saprospiraceae > JALZVN01. The sequence goes on along the minus strand of CALIIW010000287.1, from coordinate 11,383 downwards.
ATGAAGCATTAACGATGAACAAATTTATTTTTTTAGCTTTGCTGTCAATAGTACTACAATAATTAATCTGAGTAAAAACAAGATAATTTTCCATGGAAACACTAACAAATGCGGAGACCTCTATTTCTTTAAAAGCGGCAGACAATATTAGAATACTTTCTGCAGCTATGGTGGAAAAAGCAGCTTCAGGACACCCAGGAGGGCCGATGGGAGGAGCAGACTTCATACATATTCTTTATAGTGAGTTTTTAAATTACGATCCAGATGACATGAACTGGGCTTTGAGAGATAGATTTTATCTTGATGCTGGGCACATGTCAGCAATGCTATACGCCCAACAATGTTTATTGGGCAACTTTACCATGGAAGAAGTCAAAAACTTTAGACAATGGGGATCTCCTACTCCTGGGCATCCAGAACTAGATATAGCTAGAGGCATAGAAAACACTTCAGGTCCTCTTGGACTTGGCCATACCTTTGGTGTTGGCTCAGCTATTGCTGAAAGATTTTTAGCTGCTCGTTTTGGCGATGAGGTGGCTCACAAAACATTCCTTTACATTTCTGATGGAGGGGTACAAGAGGAAATTTCTCAAGGAGCTGGAAGAATAGCAGGTCATCTTGGCCTGGGCAATGTCATCATGTTTTATGATGCAAATGATATCCAACTATCTTCAGTAGTTGATGATGTCACCATGGAAGACACCGCTGCAAAATATGAAGCTTGGGGCTGGCAGACAATAACAGTCGTTGGAAATGATCATGCAGCATTAAGACAAGCATTAAAAGACGGAATAGTTGAAACGGAAAAACCAACGCTGATTATTGGTAAAACAATAATGGGTAAAGGAGTTGTTGTAGAAGATGGATCCAAATATGAGGGAGAAGTTGAATTACACGGAAAACCATTAAGCAAGTCAAAAGCAGACTTCAAAAAAACTGTTGAAATGCTTGGTGGAAACCCGGATAGCCCTTTTGAAGTGTTCGACGAAGTAAAAGCTTATTACAATGGCGTACTCGATCAGAAACGAAAGGATGCCAATCACAGAAAAGAACAGTTTAATTCTTGGGCTGAAAGCAACAAAGATAAAGTAGATACTTTCAATGCTTATTTAAATAGCGACTATCTAGCAAAACTGGATTGGGATGCATTTGAACAAGTGCAAAATAAAGCTACTCGTGATGCCTCAGGAGCCGTGCTTTCACATTTGGCTCAGCATGTTCCCAACATGGTTGCAATGAGTGCCGATCTTTGTAACTCTGATAAAACAGAAAAATTCTTAAATCATACAAGCATTTTCAAGAAAGGCGATTTTTCAGGAGCCTTCTTACAAGTGGGGGTCGCTGAGTTGACTATGGCTGCAATTGCAACAGGAATGTCCTTACATGGAGGAGTTATCCCAGCCTGTGCAACCTTCTTTGCATTTTCAGATTACATGAAACCTGCAATGAGAGTTGCTGCTTTGATGGAAGTACCTGTCATCTTCTTGTGGACACATGATGCTTTCAGAGTAGGGGAAGACGGACCAACACATCAACCAATCGAACAAGAGGCTCAACTGAGACTCTTAGAAAAACTGCAAAATCATTCTGGACACAATTCATTTTTAGTCTTACGTTCTGCAGATGCGCACGAGACAACTGTATGCTGGAAAATGGCTCTTGAAAACAAGCATAGCCCAACTGGATTAATATTCTCTAGACAGGCTATCCAAGACATCAATATTCCAAACAGATATAACAATGCATTACAAGCCGAAAAAGGCGCATACATTATAGAAGAAGATGCTGGAGATCTAGACATCATTTTAGTAGCCAATGGCTCAGAAGTTTCTACCATCTTCGAAGGCGCTAAAATCCTCCGTGAAAAAGAAGGTTTAAAAGTGAGAATTGTTTCTGCTCCTTCTGAAGGTAGATTCAGAAAACAAGATGCTGCTTATCAAGCAGAAATATTTCCAGTCGGCATACCCGTCTTCGGTTTGACAGCTGGCCTATCCGTAAACTTACAAGGTCTCGTTGGAGCTAATGGATATGTGCATGGACTAAACCACTTTGGATACTCTGCACCTTATACCGTGTTAGACGAAAAATTTGGATTCACTCCAGAAAATGTATATCGAAAAGTAATGGACTTTTTAAGGAGTTAAATCTTTCGATTAACTTCAATTAAAAAAATATCCTAAGCTTACAAGAAGCTTAGGATATTTTTTTTGCACACGCCGTTTTATGAATTCTATTCCATGACAAGTTTGGCCTTTCCGTAATCCTTAAGAGTGCTGCGCTTGTAAATTTAGGGTATTGAAAGATCTTTAAAATTGTCATCCCGACATCCTTAACAATGCATTGCTTCTAAATTTAGGATAATGACAATAAGTCATCAATGTTGAAATAGAAAATTGTCATTCCGCCTGCCCCTTTCCTTTGGGGAATGAAGCGATAGCGGAATTGAGGAATCCAATTTGTTTGTTTGAATTAATTTCGCCTGCCCTTTTAGGGACCGCAGCGGAGAAATCTTATGAGTTACTTTATAGTTGCAAGTTTGTTAATTTAAATATTGAATTTCATTGCAATCAAATTTATAAAATAACATTTTGTGTCCCCTAAACTAGACGGCAAAGATTTCTCCACTCGTTTTTCGCCTTCGGCAAACTCGGTCGAAATTTGATCAAACTATCCAAATTTGGTCTTTCGACTCGCTTGCAGCTCGCTCAAGATGACAATCTACCATGTAACCTTTTTCAATATTTTAGGAACTTAATTACACTTGTTATATCGTTAGAAACGAGGTGAAGAATTTAAAATTCACAGGTATCAAAAGTTGATTTTCAATGGATTAAGTTTTATCTGACAATCCCTATGAATTCTATTCTATGACAAGTTTGGCTTTTCAAAGTACAATACTGGTAAGGATCTCAAGAAGTATTCATAGCAATATTTAAATGCTAGAACAATATCAAACCTCCAACCTAAACCTAATATACTTTATTGTCAAATCATTTTCCAAATGCATCCGCTCATAATAGGTCTTAATTTCTAAATCCTCATTCTCTAATTCTTGAGCATAGATGTCATCTTTTTGGTAAATTATTTCTGCTCCTTCAAAAGAACCTATTGACTCCAAACTAAATTCATAAAGTTCAGGAGAATCCGTCTTTAAATGAATCACATGGTCCGGCTTCAATATCTGTTTATACTTGTTTAAAAAATAATGTGAAGTAAGCCTTCGATTAGATTTAGAATCTCGCAAAAAAGGATCCGGGAAGGTTATCCAAACCTCATCAATTTCATCCTTATCTATAAAACTATCTATTATTTCGATCCTTGTTCTTAGAAAGGCAACATTTTTTAAATCCTCCTTGAGAGCAATGGTGGCACCTTGCCAAATTCTAGCTCCTTTTATATCTACACCAACAAAATTCTTATCTGGGTACTTTTTTGCTAAGGCAACAGAATACTCCCCTCTTCCACAAGCCAATTCTAAGACCAAGGGTTTGTTATTTTGAAAGTGTTTTGAATTCCAACTTCCTTTCAAATTTATTTCTTCTCCTTTATGACCTAATAATATAGCATTATGAGGATCATAGTTTTCATAAACATGAGGGTAATTTAGAATATCTGCAAATCTTTTGAGTTTACTTATGCGGGCCAATGCTCTTCATTTGACTATTAAAATAAGTCCTCAAGATAGCTAATACAAGTAACACTTACAATTGCAATAACACAAAGAACAAATGCTAAAATTTAAACTATGAAGAAAATGGAATTTTAAATGGGGAATTTATTTGCGCTGCTTATAACTGCACTGAATCACGAAGCTCCCATTTGGAGAGATTCTAGCAAAAAACTATTTCAAACCATAAGCATTATCATCAAGTCTGTGCGCCATTCTTTGTATGGCATCAATGATGTTATCAAGTTGAGGTGGATAATCAACATATCTTGCATTGGCTTTATCTTTACCCCAAATACTTATGGTGATAACTTTCTTTCTATTGCCATATGCTATGGCTAGTCTCAATGGAACAGGTGTTGGCTTTTTAAGCTTTCTCCTAAGACATACAGCAGTTTCACAATCATAAACTCTTTCCAGATCAAAGAAACTTTGCTTAACTACATATTCAGCAAACAATTCTAGCTCCTCTCTTGGAATATCTTTTTTAGTGACCATCAATCCATTTTCAATACTTTTAAATTCTTTAATGAGTCTACCTTTGCTATTGATATGAATGTAATCTCGAATGACAGGATCTATTCCTCCGTAATAGCCACCTCCTATAAGCTCAATACTGATATAAGTTTCCTTCTCTTCTACAGGAATATTCTTTTTCTTTTTTTGCTTATTTAAAGCCCACCATCTTTTCTTACCCTTCTTAGGATTTATAGCATTCACATTTACATCTGGAAGTTCATTTGCAGGTTTAATAAAAGGTGCATCAGCTCCATCTATTGCCACAAAGTGATATTGATAAGTTCCTTTACTATTTGGCTGAGTAAATTCTAGTACAAGTTTTTGTGCACTGACATTAGATATCACAAACTTATTAATATGTTTAAATTTATAGAACAATTCATTTTCATTCAAACTCCAAGTCCCTCGACTCATATCTCCATTTAGGAATTGTTGATAGGTGTAATCGTATTTGAAGTAAAGAAAGTAGTCGTAATTCTCATCAGCCTGATGGATGATAGTATTTGATTCAACATGCATGGCATAGGTGTAGCGCCATTTCGTTTCCACAATTTGACGTTCATCTACTTGATGAAAGGCAGTATAAGAGGTACTATCGATTTGGGCATGCAATGGACCCCTTGTCCATGCCATTACCAATATTAAACCTATTATATTAAAGATCTTCATAATAGAAGTCGTGCCGATGCGTGTTTATTATCAAAATTTCTTCAAATAATACATACATCAAAATCTATACCCAAAAGTCAAAATGAACTTATTTTGTTTTATTTCACTAATTACGGACGGTTGAGGAGCCGCAGAAAGAGCAAATGGCGTATATCCTTGAGATTGTAAAATGGCTCTATAAGCCAAATCCAAGTAGAAACTCCGCCCTCTAAAACCTGCTCCAAAACTGATCAAATCGTCAACAATATCGTCATCATCAAAGGGTGTTGGAATCAAAGAATAGCCTCCTCTCAAACGCCAAGATTTTCCTAACGCCAATTCAGCACCTAATTTAATATTTACAGCTGATTGAAAGGAATTCGAAATTTCATTATTAACTTCTCTTTCTTGAATCTCAACTGGAGTACTAGAGGTGTTTTTAGTTAAGTTAAAACTTGCTAGCCCATAATCAAGGTATTCAACTTCAGCAGAGATAAAACCAAACTTTTGCACAAAAGCAACTGAAGCAGAAACCCGCATTGGTGTAGATAAATTATAATCAAAAACACCTTCTAAAGATTCAGCTTCATCCGAAACAGGCAAATTAGCAGTATTGGGATCTGATTCAAAGTAAATAGCATCATAGCTAAGTCTAGCTTGAAAATTATCAGTCAAGGCAAGACCAGTTGGTGATTGAGCTGCTAAGCCAATTCTCAAAGATTGAATAGGCTTGAAAATAATTCCAGCTTTAAGGTTCACACCTATCCCTGAAGTCGTAAGCGTTTCTTCAAATGTAAGTTGTTCAAACTCCCAGATATTATTGAATGGGTCTGTTTCTGTATAAACTCTTCTTTGTTCATAATTAATCAATGGAGCCCCAAGTGTCATTCCCATATAAAACTTGTCATTAAAGTTTCCCGCAAAGGAAATAACAAATTCATTCATGCCTCCCGTGATACTCAAGGTTTCTTCTCTATATAAACTACCCTGACTAAAATCATCAAAAGGTGCCCATACACCTGGACTACCTGCGATCTGATCAATCGCATTTACATTATAGGCCAAATTTGCATCGTACTCATATAGTTCTTCAATAGAATTTCCCGCTGACAGCTCTGTAAAACTTTCTAAAATTGAGCTGTTGCCATCTCCCTCATATTTCATCGTACGATGAAAACTTACAAGTCTATTATAGCCAATTCCTAGGTTGAAGGATTTCCATTTAGGTTTGCGTTTTGGTTTATTATTGAATATGACTCCTATGTTTTCTAAATTAAAATTGCCTTTTCGACTACCTGTAACTTCATTGCCATCCAAGGTGGAAACGGTGTTGACAGACACTAAAGAAGGGCTTAATATAAATTCTGACTTCCTGAAAACCGCTAAGCCAGCCGGATTAGAACTTAAAGTAGAAAAGTCCGCCCCTAAAGCACCTATTGCGCCTCCAATAGCAATTGTGCGAGCAGTTCCACCAGAGCGTAACTCCGAATACCGCAAAGCTTCTATTGCTGATTGAGCATTGATAAAAGTGAATGCGAAAAATGAAATTAAAATGAATACTATAGATCTCTTCATCATGGTTTTAACGTTTTACAAAACAAAAATATTCAAAAAAAATGGGTGAGAACAATATTGCCCACACCCATTTTTTAATTCTTTACAAAAGCATCATTAGTTTCCTCTCTTTCTTGTTGGAGTAGAGGTTCTTCTGGTTGATGTCTTTGGTGCTTTAGGAATATAACTAGAAGCAGATCTTTTAGTTGACGAACTTCTTGAAGATGATCTAGTTGATGAACTTCTTGAAGGCTTATTATAGCTTCTTGTATTTGAAGGCCTGTTATAACTCTTCGAGCTATTGCTTCTGTTTCCTCTATCATATGTCTTCGATCTTGAAGGCTTTGACGTATTAGATCTTGTATCTTTATTATAAGTAGAATTACTTCTTGTCGTTTTTCTAGTATCGTACTGAGACTTTGGTCTAGTTGTAGTTGTCTTAGTTCTTGTACTTGTATTAGTCTTAGCGTCATCATATCTCTGAGTTCTTGTAGTACTCTTAGAATTAGATGGACGATTTGTATCCGCGTTTGTTCTTACTCCCTCATCAGCCTGGCTTCTTCTAGAATTAGTTACATCCTTTGATGAACTAGTTCCTCTCGTTACAGCTGGAGCTCTTTCGGTTCTAGGCGTAGTTGCCGTAGAAGTTCTGCCACTATTTCTTCCACTTCTAGGTCCAGTATAAACAGCAGGAGTTGAAACTGCAGTTGGCGTATAAGAATTTGGAGAATTGTAGTAACCTGGATTACATGGATTATTATAACCTGCTCCATAATTATTAGCGTAGCTATTATATCCACCATAGCCCCCGAATCCACCATAGCTATTGTATGCACGGTAACCATATGGTCTGTTATTCCAATACCCGTATGAGTTGTATGGATTATTGTACCAAGTGTTATAAGGACTATAAAATCTATTAGCGTAATTTCTATAATTTCTGTATGATCTATAACCGTAGTTATTTCCAAAGTTGATATAGATAGAAGGTCCTCCATAGTTAGCGTAAGCCGCTGGATTCACATATGGGTTGTAGTAATAAGAATCTACATAAACCGGATCATAAAATCCAAAGCCTCTGTATGGTCTGTGGAATCTTCTTATTCTTGAAGAATAAGCGTAATCATAATCATCTTCATAATCATAAGAACTATCATCATAAGCTTCATAAGCCATATCTTCCTCATAACCATCCTCCTCATCTTCTAAATAATATTCGGTCTCGTCTTCATCTTCCGGATTGTAATAAATATCGTCATACTGCGCTGACAGTGTACCTGCTATACAAAAGCAGAGAAGAAATGCTAGATTTGAAATTTTATTGATTTTCATGTTAAAACGAATTTTAAAGTAATTACTGTTACTCTCTTAAAAGTTACAATCTCAATTTATTACTTTTGGATTGTATTTTCTGTTAATATTTAATTAAAGTTAATTTTCAGCTAGTTAAAAATACATAATTATATAAATAAGTAGCTGATAATCACTCTTATGACGGCAATATAAGATACTGTCACAGAAATTAAACCAAAAGCCCTTTAATTAAAGGTATTTTAACTAAAAGAGCTTAAATTCGTACAATTTTAAGAATTCTGTAATACGAATTGATTTAAAAATAAAATTTCAACTAAAATATAGTCGATGTCGAAAGTAATTACCTCAAGAGAAGAGGATTATTCTGCCTGGTATAATGATATTGTAAGAAAGGCTCAATTGGCAGATCATTCTGCAGTTAGAGGATGTATGGTTATCAGACCCTATGGATGGGGAATTTGGGAGAACATGAGAGACCAATTGGACAAGATGTTTAAGGAGACTGGTCATGTAAACGCTAGTTTTCCACTATTTATTCCTAAAAGTTTTCTTAGTAAAGAAGCGGAGCATGTTGAAGGTTTTGCAAAAGAGTGTGCTGTGGTCACCCATCATAGATTGATGAATGCTCCAGATGGGTCTGGCGTCATCGTCGATCCCACTGCCAAGTTGGAAGAAGAATTAATCGTCAGACCAACTTCCGAAACCATCATTTGGAATACATATAAAGATTGGATCAAGTCTTATAGAGATTTGCCACTACTGATTAACCAATGGGCCAATGTGGTCAGATGGGAAATGAGAACAAGATTGTTTTTACGTACGACAGAATTTCATTGGCAAGAAGGACACACTGCCCATTCAACAGATACAGAAGCAGTTGAAGAAACATTGACTATTCTAGAAATTTATAAAAAATTTGCAGAAGAGTATATGGCTATGCCCGTCATCACAGGAGTCAAATCTGCCAACGAGCGTTTTGCGGGAGCGGTTGACACCTACACTATCGAAGCTTTGATGCAAGATGGAAAAGCTTTGCAAGCGGGTACTTCTCATTTCTTGGGTCAAAACTTTGCCAAAGCTTTTGATGTTAAATATTTGAATGAAAATCAAAAAGAAGAATACGTTTGGGCTACAAGTTGGGGCGTATCAACAAGACTTATAGGTGGATTGATCATGACACATTCTGACGATCTAGGTTTGGTATTACCTCCAAAACTAGCTCCATTAAAAGTAGTCATCGTTCCAATACCAAAACCAGATGCCATCATTGATGAAAAAGCGGATATGATAATTGCCGCATTGAAAGCAAAAGGTATTTCCGTTAAGTATGACACGGACGCCAAGAAAAGACCTGGTTTCAAATTTGCAGAATACGAAATGCGTGGGGTACCAATCAGACTTGGTTTAGGTAAGCGAGATATTGAAAAAGGACAAGTTGAAGTTGCGCGTAGAGATACTGGAGAAAAAAAATCAGTTCCTTTGGATAACATTGGAGACTATATTGAAAATCTTTTAGAAGAAATTCAAACGAACCTTTTCAACAAGGCAAAAAAGTTTAGAGATGATAGAATCTCAAAGACTGATGATTTTGAAGAATTCAAAAGCATCCTAGAAGGTAAAGGAGGATTTATTTCAGCCCACTGGGATGGAACAACCGAAACAGAAAAGAAAATCAAGGAACTAACAAAGGCAACCATTCGTTGTATCCCTTTGAACAACGAAAAAGAAGCCGGCAAATGCATCCTTACAGGAAATGCATCTGAGCAGAGAGTTCTTTTTGCGAAATCTTATTAATTTGTTGATGGTTGTTCTTGATCGAAAAACAAAACAACCAACAACACTCAACTAACAACTAACAACGACATGTCATTAGAAGAAAGAATCATGACAGACTTAAAAGAGGCAATGAAAGCTAAAGACAAAGCTGCCTTAAGAGGAATCAGAGCAATTAAGTCTGAGATCATTAAATTTAAAACTTCAGGTACGGGAGACGTATTTGACGATGGCGCAGAGATTAAGCTATTGCAAAAACTTGTAAAGTCACGACAAGATTCTCTCGACATTTACGAAAAGCAAAACAGAGAAGATTTGGCTGTTGTAGAAAGAGAAGAAATCGCTATCATCCAAAAGTACCTTCCAGAGCAAATGAGTATGGAAACCCTGAAAGAAAAGATTGGGGAGATCATCACTCAAACTGGTGCATCAGGAATGAAAGATATGGGCAAAGTTATGGGCATGGCGTCTAAAAGCTTTGCAGGAAAAGCAGATGGCAAAACCATTTCTAGCGTTGTGAAGGAATTGCTTGCTGGTGGATAAGAATAAAGCCAAAAGCTTAAGCAGATAAAGTAGCAAATTTAAAGTTTTAATATAGAGCGCTGGATGTAACATCCGGCGCTTTTTTTATGATTAATTTTTTAGTTTTTCTATAAACCATCAAGCCTGTATTTCTGAAGCTTTAAGCAGAGCCCTGCACGATGAGAGCTTCCGAAACATCTTCTTTAAAACTACAATTCTTTATGAATCCAAATAATCAAAACACATTCCTCTTTAATAGATAAAGGCATACATTTATCCTATATATTACAGCCATATAAAAATCGTAGTTTTGCTGACTTAAATCAAAAGTGGCGCAGACCAGGATGTATAATAAAGAATATAAATTTCATAATTAATAATCCAAAATTCTGCCGATCTTAAAGATCCTAGCTATAAATCTACCTTCCTTAATTAAAAATTCCAATCATGCCAATCCAACCATTCATCATACAATTCTATTATCTGCTGCTTATCCTTATCTCTACTTTTGAAGTAGTTAATAGGAAGGGTCAAAAGATCTCCCTTGTACTAAAAATGAAATTGGTGTCCTTCTTCGAGCCTATAATCTTCCAAACCTGTAATTTGAACATCAGTATTTGGCGGCAATGGAAAGGAAGTACAGGTAGTGAGTGTTAGAGGAAACTTAAAGAATTCAGCCAAAGCTGCATCCCAGTTTTCTATATCTGACATGGTACTTTTCTTTAATAATATATGCTCCATTTTTTGTTTTTCATTCACCCCTAAGTAGTTCCAAATTCTTGTATGTAATATTTTTCTGTGTGCGCTTACCGCTTGCGCTTTTGCGTCTCTAGGTTTGGATTTTTTGAGCCTAGAAGAATTTGTTTTAACTAAGTTAAATTCTGGATCGAAATCTACCAGATAATCTAATAAATCGCTAGGCATTTCTTTTAATGCTTTGCTATCGAGCGCTATTTCATAGATGATCTCCGATCCATCTTGGAATACATCCATAACTCGACCTTGTTCATCGCATAAATTCCATTCTATATCCTCATAAAAAAATAGGTCATTTTTTATTTTTACAGAGGAACCAATAGGGAATTTTGGATTCTTTACTGGTATGCGTTCAACTTCATCCTCCTCATCCCAGTCATCGTCATCAAAAAAAGAAGTAAATTCATCATCGCCTCCAAATATATCAAACCCATCTTCAAAGTCATCATTAATAATGCTTTCAATATGTTCAATTTCTTTATAAAGCTTGTCTATGCTTTTTTCCTTTTTACATATTCTGAGCGTTTTGAGTATATTTTCTAGTGGAGCCAACATTTGCTTTCTAGCCTCATCAAATTCATTTAGGCTAAAACCACTTTTCTCCATTTTCTTAATATCAGATAACATATA
>CALIIW010000286.1 GCA_938018185.1 uncultured Saprospiraceae bacterium | reverse complement strand
GTTGGTGTAGATGAATCATCATATACACACCAGTTTATTAAAGTCCACTTTCTTAAAATCTTGAAACATGAAGCATCATCATCTCCATTATTTCCAAGACCTAATAATTGGTCTTCATAATTGATAGCTACAAGCTCACAGTCATCATCAAGGATGATTGGTGCTCCTGTATCTCCAGTATCATCTGGACAAGTATCAATGGTAATGTCTGGTGGAAATTGTACTGTAAAGTCTGAGATATGCTCGAATGTTACTCTTTGAGTACATGAAGCATCTGCTGACTTATCTGAACCGTCTGAGTAAGTCCATGTTCTAGTCAATGTACCAGCGTGGCAATTATCTAAAGAACCTCCGTCTTGAGTATTTATTAATACTGCAGCACAGTTGTCTATTGCATCTGGCTCTGTGAACGGATCGTTGAATGCAGGATCATTGCAATCCAATGTTAAATCATCTTTACAGATTACTATTGGTGCTAATGGATCTTCGATCAATAGATCGGCCCAACAAATGTTCGTATTGCCTGCTGCGTCTGTTACTCTTAATTCTACTGTTACTGCATGATCACCTAGGTCACAACATGCAAAGTCTGCATATTCTCCCCAGCCTGCTCCTGCACAACCTAAACTTCTGATTTCTAATGTTACGTCTCCACAGTTGTCTGAAGAACCTTCATCAAAATCAGTTGCATATAATCTTGCTACACCGTCTCCGTTTAATGAAATGTGTAAATCATCATCACATACAGCTGTAGGTGCAGAATCATCTACTGTAGTTACGATAATATCAAGAACAGTTTTCTTATAGCAGCTATCAGTTGCTGTAATTTCAACTTCTGTTAATCCTAAACCTAAGCCTGTGATACAATCTCCAGCTAATAGATCTACTATTGCATATTGATCATTTCCTAAGTAAGGGCTTCCTGAAATTAAGTACTTAGCTGAAACAGAAAGTACACCTGAACAAGCATCTTCGATGCCTAAATCATCTAGGCAAAGCTCACCAGAACATTCGTAACCTGCAGTTCCGATAGTAGCTGAAGCATCTGGTACAGTTGGTCCTACAGTATCTTCAACTTTAATTTGTTGTGTGTGATACTTTGTAGTTCCTGAACACCAGTTGATGATAGTCCAATCTCTAACAATTTTAAATCCTTGACCACAAGTTGGAATTACATGATCCCAGTATGTGTAAGATATATCACAAACAGCATGATGCTCTTCTGTCAATGGCTCACATGCGAAAATTAATCCACCTGCTTGCTCAACACCGATTTCATCAGCTGTTAAACCTTCACATTCTAATTCGATATCACCAGGGAATTCAAGCTCAGACATTGGAGGTGCACACAATCCTACTATTTGAGTAGCAGTAGTTGAGTTACCAAAGCAATCTGTAGCCTTATATACTCTGTGGATTTGACCACCTTCCCAGTTAGCCTGGTCGCAATCTGTATCTACATATACTTCTGAGATTTGCTCAAATGATTCTAAAGAACAATCAATTGCTACACAAGGAGTAGGGAATTCACATGTGAATGTGATAGAAGCTGAAGTAACTTCACCAGCACCAAATGGTGGATCTGGGAATGATACTCCATTATCAATTACTTGGATGTACCAAGTTCCTCCGTAATTTCCTGGAAGTGCTCCTGAACCTGTATTTTCAGTAACGAAATCTTCAGGACTTGGGCTTTCTAATGCAGTACATGGAACTGTACCTGCAACTAGAGCCAATAGACCTGGAGCATCATTTACTGGATTAGGCACATAGCAGTTTTGTGAACCAGTATCTCCGTTTGTATCTAATGAAATTACAGAAGGAAATCCTAATGCAACTAAACCAGACGGTAAGTGTAAGTTTACAGCAACGTCAGAAATTTCATTGTGGATCATGTTCAAGTTAATCTTGATATCCGTCAATAAAGTTCCTTTCTTCCAACATTGATCAACAACGTTAACAGGAATCCAAGTATTTGATTGACCTGGTCCACCAAATCCACCAGCAATATTTGCAGGCATTTCTGGAGCAGCATCAAAAGTTACAGTCTCAGAGAAGTCTTCGTTGTAAGCTTCAGGATCGTTACAATTAACTGAATAGTCAGTGCAAAGAACTAATGGTGGAGTCTTGTCTTCTACCGTCAACTCACCCCAACACTTATTTCCTGATGGCTTATGCTCAATTACATAAGTAAGTGTTTGCTTCACTTGTGCCGATCCAACTAAACAGTTAGAAGGGATAAGTGGGCATCTGTATAACTCAGGTAAGATTTCTCTTCCTGTGTCGTCTAAAGGATTTCCTCTTGAAGATAATACTTCTAATGGAACTCCATTTTCATCTAAAATAGTAATGCTATATTCGTTAAAAGCACAGTTGTCTCCAACTCCAGCTTCTAGTACCATATCTGGTGTGATCTTAATTACACACTCATCTAAATCATCATAAAGATCTTGAGCAAAACCTCCATTAAGTGGATTTGCATCAGGAGCTTTCAATGAAATTGTAACATTATCGTTACAAACCATTGTAGGATTAGCATCTATTGAAATAGTAAAATCAAAAGTACATCTTGAGATAATACCATCACAGTATTCTAAGTACCATATCCCTTTGTGGCAACCTACAGGTAAGCCAGGACCAAAGAAAGCATCAGTACCAGGAGTGAAGTCTACATCAAAGAATATTCCATTGAATGGATCTCCGTTTACTAGTAACTCAAAATCAGCTACTATATCACAACCTAAACCGTGGTTACATTGTGGGTAGCAAACTTCTGCTTCAGGTATAGGTAAAGTCAAATTAGTTGTAGATAAACAAGTATTTGGATCAGCAGCAGAAGCTATTGACGCAGGAGGACATTCTGGCTTACAAGGAATTGTAAAGCACTCGTAGTAATCTGCATTTGGTAAAGCTGCACCACCATCATTAGGGAAATCTGCATCCGAAATGAAGAATAAGTTAAACCAACCAAATTTAGGATCGGTAGGATCTAAAACTTGATTTCCAGCAGGTCCATAACAAGGATTATTCGTAAATAATGTCCAGTCTGCACCATTCCAACCAGTGTTAAAACCATCCATCAAGTGAATAGTGTATTCTTGGCAAAAATCAAATGATTCAGCAGGAATAGCGTGATCTACAGTTGTACCAGGAGGATTTCCTTCATAGAAAGTAGCATTAATCCAGAATACTCTAGGACCTTGGCTATTGTTAGAAGCATCAACTCCAGGAGAACAAGGACCTTCATAGATTTCCCATGAGATAAATTCTGGCCAAGCACCCATAGTTACTCTTGCACAGAAATCTGAATCAACAGGATCTCCTATTTCGATTCCAGCTGCAGGATTTGCAGTTTTAGAAGCGTGGTCTACTGTTCCGTTACAAGTATTTTCAGGACAATCTGCCTTGACTCTATGTGTAACACCTACTGGTGGATTTGGTCCAAAAGCAGTACAGTTACCATTAGTCATTAAAGCGATATTTCCAAAAGCATCTAATAGTTTCCATGAGTGCTCAGCTTCGTTAGCACCATTCCAGTATTCTAAATCAATGAAACCACCATCAGTAGCTACAAGCATTGCAGTTTCACAAGCACCAGAAGTAACTTTGTAAGGAGTAGCAGGCCATACTTCATTAATTGAAACATTTATTACAGCTCCATCCCATCCGTCGCCACCAGCATCATCCATTACTAAGAAGTAAGGGCAACCTCCATCTATATCACAATCGTAAATAGAAAGATTAACAGCTATTCTAGCAGATCTAGATCCATCAGCACAAACAGCTTCAGCAAATAAAGTAACTGAACCAGCAGAAGCTAAGCTTACACCTGGAAGACAGCCAGCATCGATTAAACCTTGAACAACGTCCAAGCTTAAGCAAGAACCATCAGCAATTGCATCAAGTGCACATTCATCTCCGAACCACTCAATACAAGCAGCATCAGGAATAGCAGTACAAGGATCAACGAATTCAGCGTTTACAGTTAAAGTCATTTCATCAGAACTTGCTCCAACTGTTGTACAGAAATCTTCTAATGAAGTATTATTTCTTGCTCTAAACCAAACAGTAACAGCTCCAGCCGCAATTTGTGCTGCAGGTACTGTAAATGTAAGACATTGGTCAGCTTCACAATCAGCTCCAATACCATCAATAAAGCCATCAGCTCCATTAACAATACCAGTTCCGCCGAAGTTACCACATTCACTTGCAGGAGCAGCAGTATTCCAACCAACCATTACATCTTCACCAGAAAAACTAGAATCACCATTCCAGCATATTGTTGCAGTTGCGCCAGCCAATTCAAGAGGCAAAGTACAATTTGCACCTACACAAGGGTCACCTCCAGCAGTTGCTGCAGGAGCAGCTGGGAAAGGAACAGTCATTGTAGAAAAACATCCAAATGGTGTCGCAGGACCCCAAATATCTAAAGAAGCTCCATCATCAATTCCTAAAGCTAAAGTAGCAGAAGCAGTTGCAATAATTGCAGAGCTAAGATCAGGAGTTGTGCATCCATTTCCTGGACCACATGAAGGAGGTATCACACATAAATCTTGTATAGTATTAGCTTTTCCAAGACACACAATACCACATTGTGCTAAAGGAGAAGCAAGAGGTGCAGGGCAGCAGATTTCTCCAGCTGTCACCATGTTAGTACCAACACCTCCAACACCAGCACCAGTTTCCATATAAGCAAGGCTTGTTCCAGTTACTCCATTAAAAGTAATCGCAGGACCTCCAGCTGTAGGATTTACATTTAAAGTATACTCAACTTCACCTGGAAAAGTATCACCAGAATTAAGTACCTCTAAATCAACACAATCACCAACAGGGACTGTAATATTTACAGGGCCCATATCAGGAACTTGTCCTGGATCACCAGGAGTTGCTACGGTGAAAGGCCCAAATATTGGAGCACCAGCAACTGAAACAGTTAACATATTACCTTGCCATCCATCACCGAATGAATCGGAAATAGCTGTAAGTGAAATATCTACAGCACAATCGCCAGGACCACCTGCACAAGGGCAGATTGCAGTACAAGCACCAGCTGAAGCACCATTGGTAGCACCAAATGGAGAATTCACACAAACATCACCAGTAGGCCCAGTGATACTAAAAGCGTGTTCTCCGGCAAAATTTGCAAAAGCAGCATTGGTAGACCAATCAATTGGTGCACCATCACATGTTGCTAGTTTATAATCTTCTGAAGAAGCAACGAATAGCAATCCTGAACCAGCAGCGCTATAAGTTGAAGTTCCTTGGCAAGAAGTAACAGTCAAAACTTGACCTTCCGCCCAGCCATCTCCAAAAGTATCTTGTACATTAACTGTATAAAAACAGTTTTGAGCATTCGCATTTAAAGCAAAAATCATGCAAACGCCCACAAACAAAGTATAAATTATATTTTTCATAATTTCTTTTTTTTGTGATTAATTAATATGCATTTGCATCAAGAATGTATTCAACTTTAATTTGACGCATTAGGTTAGCGCCCAATGCTCCACTACTAAGTTCCGTTTGCAACTCAGCTAATTCTAAAGCAGAATAATTTCCTAAAATTGAAGGATGAGCTTTCAGCACATATTCGTGTGTGAAAGTTTCATAAATTTCGCCATCCGTATCTGGATTAGCATTAAAAAAAGCAATACGGCTATTCAAATAAGAAATAGCATCAGTACAAATATCAAATTTTGCAGTACCCGGGGATTGTAGGGCTTGCAAAGCTTGTACATACTGAATGTGTCTGTCAAGGTAGCTTACAACATTTGTTTCATCTACGTTACCATCATTCCACGACATTAAGACAGGTACTGCTCCAGTAAGATTCTGAGCTGTACTGTCTACTGACGTAAACATAAAGGTCATAAATGAAAAACAAATGATTAGTAGCCGACTCCAACAGAAGTCAAACATATTCATGTTCTTCATGAGACTAAAATTTAAAAAGGTTAACAAATAAGAATTTTTATTATTATTATTAAATCAAATAAACCATAGTAATACTCAAGAATGAGTATCAAACGGAAGTTTGCTATTGTATAAAGGTTTATGAGATAAGATTAGGTTAAGGGAGAGGGAGTGAATACCTCTTAACAAATTATTAAGATAATCACTAGAACAAAGATGATATTAAACTGATAACTATCCAATACCACATTTAGGGTATTTATTAAAGTAGTCTAATGGTATAAAGTTTGTTTTTATAATTAATTCAACTTAAGATAAACATATATATCTTTATATTTTTTTTCAACTTCTATCAAATGAACTATCTGAGGCCTCCGTTTACATATACTTATTTTTACTCTTGTTTAGTTCCTATGACCATCATGTTGTTAGGTTTGGTATTGGTGCTGTCTTGCCAATCTGATATTGATAATGGTTTGCAACAAGAAAAAGTTTCTCTAAAGCCGATAAAAATGGCGGGCTTTGAGATCGTTCCTTCCTCTCAAACACATGTAGCATTTGAGAATACGTTACATTTTGATGCTTTGAAATCTATAGTATACTATATTAATGTATATAATGGAGGAGGAGTTGCTTTGGGTGATATTAATAATGACGATTTAATCGACATTTATCTAACTGGAAATTTGGTTGAGAATAAACTGTATTTAAATAAGGGAAATTTACAATTTGAAGATATTTCTGATAAAGCTGGAGTAAGTTGTAAAGATCGTTGGAGTACAGGTGCAAGTTTTGCAGACGTAAATAATGATGGTTTATTGGATTTATATGTATGCCACTCTTATGATGACGAAAATCCACACAAAAGAGCAAATTCGCTTTTTATAAACCAGGGTGATAATTCATTCAAAGAGCAGGCAAAACAATATGGTGTTGCTGACATAGGTTATTCCATACAAGCTTCCTTTTTAGATTATAATAAAGATGGCTATGCAGATTTGTTTTTAGGCAATACGCCGAGACATGAAACGGGCGATTTTTTCTTTATAGATCCAAACGTTCATTATAATCATTTTGTAAATCCAAGAAACCCCATGTGGAGTGATAAATTATTTCAAAATAATGGCAATGGAACATTTACAGATGTCACTTTGAAAGCTGGTTTGTTTAATTATGGCTATATGCTTGGAGTGAGTGTTGCAGATTTCAATGGTGATAACTGGCCTGATATATATGTTGCTGTTGATCATGGAAATCCGGATTACTTATACATGAACAATCGGGATGGTACATTCACAAATACCATCCATGAATCCTTCAAGCATATTTCGCTTTCAAGCATGGGCACAGACGCCTCAGACTTAAATAATGATGGGAAGATAGATTTGGTGAGTTTAGACATGCTATCACAAGATAATTTTAGCGAAAAAACTCAAATGGGAGCCATGGATCCAAAGAACTTTCATAAAGGGGTTGAGGCAGGCATGCATTATCAATACATGCGCAATATGCTACAATTAAATCAGGGTAATGGCAAATTTACCGAAATCGGCCAAATGGCTGGTATTCACAAATCTGATTGGTCATGGTCCGTCTTAGCAGCTGACTTTAGTAATGATGGATGGAAAGATCTTTTTATTACAAATGGTTTTTATAAAAGTGTCATGGACAAAGACATAAGAAAGAAATTTGAAAAAATAATTGCCGTTTCAGATCCTAAAAAACATAAAACTTTTGCAAAAGTTTTTGACAGTAAATTGAATCCTCAAAGAAACAAAAATTTACTTTTTCAAAACAATGGTGATTACACTTTCAAAAATGTTTCAGCAGAAACAGGAAGTGATGAAAACGGTTTTTCTTCAGGTGCTGCTTATGCTGATTTAGACAACGATGGAGACCTTGATTTAGTTATAAATAACATTGATAAAAAAGCATCTATTTTAAAGAACACACAGCGTGAAAATAAAAAAGGCTCATACATAAAAATCAAGTTAATTAATAAAAATGGAAGCTCTGATTTAGGGTCAAAAGTTGAAATTAAAACTTGTGATCAAAATCAATTTTATGAATCAACCTACTCCAGGGGTTATCAATCTTCAGTTGTAGGACCAATACATTTTGGTTTAGGCAATTGTAAAAATGTATCCTTCATAAGAGTAACTTGGCCTGATGGAAAAACACAAGTTTTGAATGATCTAAAACCTAACAAACTAGTTGAAATCAAGTACAATCCTGACAATAACAATAGCCCTGTACAGCTGACAAATAGGTTTATGGAAGAATCTAATGCAGCAGAAATATCTCCCCTATTTAAGCACATGGAAAACAAATTTGATGATTATGAAAAACAAGTTTTACTTCCTCATAAGATGTCTCAATTCGGACCAATAATTTCAAAAGCAGATGTTAACAATGATGGCTTTGAAGACTTTTTCATAGGAGGCGCAAAAGACCAAAGTGCTTCGATATATATTTACAATCCTACTTTAAAAAAATTCCAAAGCAATAGTAGTTATTTTGAAAACCAAAAAACTTGTGAAGATTTAGGTTCTATATTTTTTGACCTAGACAAAGATGGAGACCTCGACTTATATGTTGTTTCAGGTGGCAATGAATTTGAGAAAGATTCTCCATATTACCAAGATCGGATTTACATCAACAATGGCACGGGGGCTTTCCAATATTCAAAAGATTTATCCCCAAAGATTTTTCAAAGTGGATCTTCGGTTCAAAGCTCTGATTTCGACAATGATGGAGACCTAGATATTTTTGTTGGGACCAGACTCCTACCACATGAATATCCATTTAGTGCTCCAAGTTACCTCTTAAAAAACAATGCAGGAACATTGGAAATTGCACAAGAGATTTTTTCTATTGATCAAAAAAACATGGCCATGGTGACCGATGCTTGTTTTGTTGATTTAAACGGAGACAATTTAGAAGACTTAATTGTAGTTGGTGAATGGATGCCAATAAATATTTTCATAAACAATGAAGGTACTTTTGAAAACAAAACTGAAGCTTATAACTTATCCGAAAGTCAAGGCTGGTGGAATTGTATAGAAAAAGCTGACCTTGATAATGACGGAGACCAGGATTTTGTTTTAGGTAATTTAGGATTGAACTACAAATATAAAGCAAGTCTTGAAAAACCATTTCACATTTATGCAGGAGATTTTGATAAAAATGGAAAGAGTGATATCGTTTTGGGACAATATTATTTAAACGAATTATGCCCGGTTAGAGGGAGACAATGTTCGTCAGAACAGATGCCTCAATTAGCAGAAAAATTCCCAACTTATAATGATTTTGGGAAAGCAAATCTAAGTGCGGTCTATGGGGAATATTTGGAGGAGGCTTATCATTTGCAAGTTAATACATTTGCCAGTTCATTTTTATACAATGAGGATGGAAAACTGAAGCTTGTTAAGATGCCAAATGAAGCACAATTTTCGCCTATTAATGATGTACTCCTCAAGGACCTTGACAATGATCAGCATTTAGATATTATAGCAGGAGGAAACTTATTTGTTTCAGAAGTTGAAACAGGAAGAGCAGATGGTGGAGTTGGGGTAACCTTACTTAATAAAGGAGCGGGTAGATTTAAATCAATTTCTTCTGAAGAGAGCGGATTATATATAGACCGAGATGTAAAGAGCCTAACTTTATTGGACAACAAATACCTCTTGGTCGGCAACAATAATGAAGCAATGCAAGTTTACAAGTTTAAGTAATCGTATTAAATATTCAGCTTATTATGACTCTTCAGAATAAAATCTTTACAATCCTTGTTTTTGGGATATTCCTGTTTACATCATGTGAAAGTAATTCCTTACAAGAAGTAAAAGTAGGACCAAAAACGAAAACAGAGCAACAAAACTCCGCGAGCGCAGAAGCCGATCTCGACGAAGATATTCAATACCAAAAACTTAGCCAGATTGCAGATGAGATTCTAGTGACATTAAAAGCTTGTTTAACTGATGCTGACAACAATTTAAACAAGGAAAAAATCACTGCAAAGTATGCAAATAAATTAAGAAGCCTTAGAGCTAAGCAGATAGCTCTTTATTCGGCTGAATTCAAAGCTAAAATGATGAAAAACAAAAAGCTTCATTATTATGATGCTTTAAAGATAAAGAATGATGAAATATTAAAACTTTATGACCAATTGGTTTCTCATGACTTAGATTTTAATTCCAAAAGAAAAGAAGTAGAAAAATAAATAATTAAAAATGATAAGGAATCTAAATTTTTATCATTTTCGAACCTAAGATAAAAGCACTGAACCAGTAAAATTATTCATGTATGTTTTTTATAAAAAACAAGTCCATTTTTATTTTAATTCTTGTCACGATATTGTTTTCACTTTCGTGTGAAAACAAGACACTTGAATTAAGTACAGGCAAGAAAAAATTATTTACAAAAAAACAAGTTTCTCAAACGAACATAGATTTTACTAATAAGCTTATTGATGACCCTTTGGATCCCTACAGAAATGCAATGTCTTATTCGAATTATTTTATTGGTGGCGGAGTTGCATCTGGAGATATAAATAATGACGGACTTGTTGATCTTTTCTTTGTTGGAAATGAGGTCAAAAATAAATTATTTTTAAATCAAGGAGATTTTAAATTTAAAGACATTTCAGAAGGTGCAAATATAAACCAAGGTAAAAATTGGTCAACCGGAGTTACGATGGTTGATATAAACAATGATGGTTGGTTAGACATCTATGTAAGTCAATCCAGTCCATTTACTTTTGGACCTGAATACCGACGAAATCTATTGTTCATAAACAATAAGAATTTATCCTTTACAGAGCGTGCAAAAGAGTATGGATTAGATGATGGAAATCTTGGGAGGCAGGCAGCCTTTTTTGATTATGACAAAGATGGAGATCTGGATTGTTTTATCTTAAATTCTTCAAAGTACATTCGAATACCAATAGGTAAAGTATACATGGATCTTGATGCAAACAAACAGAACCTTATGGATGCAAGCTGCAATCTATATAGAAATGATGAGGGAAAATTTAAGAAGGTAACTGAACAAGCAGGCATGCTGAGATATGGATTTGGACTGGGATTGGTTTGTGCTGACATTAATGATGATGGATGGCCTGACGTGTATGTTGCCAATGACTATTCTGTTCCTGACTTTATGTACATAAATAATGGTGATGGTACCTTTACAGATGAAATAAAAAGCAGAACAAATCAAATATCTTTTTATGGAATGGGTGCTGACATTTCTGATATAAATAATGATGGGCTATTAGATATTGCGGTTGTGGACATGGCTGCAGATGACCATGTACGAGATAAAACATTGATGGCCTCAATGGATGTCAAAACATTTAGAACATATGTTGACACCTTAAAATATCAACATCAGTACATGTTCAATTCTTTACAATTAAATAATGGAAACGGCACTTTTAGTAATATCGTAAACTTATCAGGCTTGGCCAAAACGGATTGGTCTTGGTCTGCATTATTTGCAGATTTTGACAATGATTCATACAAAGATTTTTTTGTTTCAAATGGCTTCAAAAGGTATACAAGAGACAACGACTCTAGAATAAAAATGAAGAAAATAAGAGATGAAAATGGTGGTATAATACCTACAGATTTAAGAAAAAAACTTTATGAAGAGATCCCAATGATTCCTTTGTCAAATTTAATCTATCAAAACAACCATGAACTTCAATTTAAAAACAAAGTGAAAGAATGGGGAATAGATTATCCTTCATTTTCTAACGGATCTGTCTATGCAGATTTAGACAATGATGGAGACCTCGACCTAGCTATAAACAACATTGACAGCTTAGCCTTTATTTTTCAGAATAATTCTACAAATAATTATTTAAAAGTAAAACTGGAAAGTGCAGAACCGACAATTAATACAAAAGTATACATCCATCACAATGGCAACATTCAATATCAAGAACTGGTGCCAACTAGGGGATACTTTTCAAGTATGGAAAACAGAGCAGTATATTTTGGACTTGGACAATTTGACAAAATTGATAGCTTAAAAGTGATTTGGCCTGACAATTCTAAACAGCTTATTGCAAATCCTAGAATCAACCAAACATTGATATTAAAAAAGGCTGATGCAAAGCTTAAACATAATTATAAAGAAGTAAAAAGAATCCATCCAATTTTTAAGCAGTCAGAGTCAAATATAAATTTTGTTCATGAGGAAAATAAATTTGATGATTTTGAAAAAGAAATCTTGTTGCCTCATAAACAATCAACATTAGGATCTGGAATAGCAAAAGGAGACGTTGATGGAAACGGTTTAGAAGACTTCTTTATAGGAGGTGCGAAAGGACAAAGTGCTGAATTATTTTTACAATATGAAAAAAATAAATTTAAAAAATCTACCAGTTCACCTTGGACCATGCATGCTAGTTCAGAAGATATGAAAGCTGAATTTTTTGATGCTGATGGAGATGGAGATCTTGATCTATATGTACCTAGTGGTGGAGGTGGAGACTTTGAAATAGATAGTCCATTGTTGCAAGATCGTTTATACAAAAATGATGGAAAAGGAATTTTTTCTTTTAGCTCTAAAGCTTTACCTCAATTGTTTAAAGCCAGTTTTGTTGTAGCGCCAAATGATTATGACAAAGATGGAGATTTAGATCTTTTTGTTGGAGGTAGGGCAATACCAGGTAGGTATCCATTTGCAGAAAAGAGCTACCTATTAAGTAATGAAAGTGGAGCCTACTCTATAAAAAATGAATTGCAGACGGAGCAATTGTCAAATTGTGGATTGGTGAGTGATGCCACATGGCTTGACATTGATTCTGATGGCTGGGATGACTTGATCGTAGTCGGAGAATGGACGAGTATAAAAGTATTTTTGAATAAAGAAGGGCAGTTAGAAGAATCTAGCACTCTGATAGGAACAGATGATTTGAAAGGCTGGTGGTATAGTATTGAAGCAGCTGAT
This sequence comes from uncultured Saprospiraceae bacterium, assembly GCA_938018185.1. Taxonomy (GTDB): domain Bacteria; phylum Bacteroidota; class Bacteroidia; order Chitinophagales; family Saprospiraceae; genus JALZVN01. Next base: position 20,884 of record CALIIW010000286.1, on the reverse strand, counting down.
GTAGATAATGATGGAGACCTAGATTTAATTTGTGGCAATGTTGGTTTGAATACTAAATTCAAAGCAAATAAAGAGAAGCCATTTAAGGTGTTTGCAAATGATTTTGACAGCAATGGAACCTGCGATATTGTATTGAGTAAGGAATACAAAGGTAAAGATGTCCCGACAAGAGGAAGACAATGTTCTTCTGATCAAATGCCTTTCATAAAAGAAAAATTTCCTACTTACGAAAGTTATGCAACTGCAAGCATTGAGGACATTTATGGAGATAAGCTTAAGGGTGCTATTAAGCTTGAGGCAAATGAGTTTCGTTCTATAATTTTAATTAATGAAGGTGGCAAATTTAGTATAAATTATTTGCCAAATATTGCTCAGGCATCACCTGTTAATGGTATAATAATTAAAGACTTAAATCAGGATAAAAACATCGACATCATCATTGCAGGAAATAATTATGACACAGAAGTAGAAACCCCAAGGTATGATGCTGGTCGAGGCTTAGTATTAATAGGTAATGGATCAGGAGAATTCGTTCCTTTAAGTGTAGCAGAAAGTGGACTTTATCTAAGCAAGAATGTAAAAGATATTAAACTTACAAAATCAGGAAGTTTGATTGTTTTTAATAATAATGAAAAGCTTGAGCTATATGTCCAAGATGAAGCAAAATCAATACAATGATCAATTTGATCTATTTAAACTTTAGAAGTTTTTTATGCGCATAAACAAACTTGTTAATCCAATATTACTCTTACTTTTATGTTTTGTTTTTTCTACCTGTGAGGAAGAAGAAAGCAGAGCTGTAAATTCTGACTTTCAAGGATTAAGTTTAGTTTCTTCTCAAATTTCGGGGCTTGATTTTAGAAATGATTTAAAAGAAAGCAAAGACAATAATATATTGTTTTATGACTACTACTATAATGGTGCAGGAGTTGCGGTAGCTGATTTCAACAATGACGATCTCCCTGATTTATTTTTCACTGGAAATACGAGTGCCAATGCCCTTTACCTAAATAAGGGCGAATTAAAATTTGAAAATATTACTCAGAAAGCAAAAATTAACTCTACCAATAAATGGTCGACTGGGGTAAGTACAGTTGATATCAACAGAGATGGTTTTATGGATATATATGTTTGCAATTCAGGTCCATTCAAGGGTGGATATGACAAAAGCAATCAACTTTATATCAATAATGGAGATCTAACTTTTACTGAAAAAGCAGAGGAATATGGTTTGGCCAGTACCAATAGAAGTAATCAAGCCAGTTTTTTTGATTATGATAAAGATGGTGATCTTGATTTATTTTTAATGAACAATATGAATAGCTGGGAGGATAAGATTAAAGATGTCGTGGAGAGTCTCGAGAAAATGAATGTTGAAGATTATCAAAAAGAGAGCAATCAATTGTATAGAAATGACGATGGGAAATTTATTGACATTACCGAATCCTCGGGAATAATGAAAGCAGGCTATGGGCTAGGTCTATATACCGGTGACATAACCAATGATGGTAATTTAGAAATATATGTGGCCAATGATTATTGGATACCAGATTTTTTATATAAATACCAAAACGGAAAATTTGCAGACAACATAAGTTCTACAACCAAGCATACCTCTTTCTTTGGGATGGGTGTAGATGTAGGAGATTTAACAAATGATGGTTTAAGCGAAATTTTTGTTTTGGATATGACACCCGGGGATCATATACGAAACAAAACACTTATGGCATCAATGAATCCTGATCGCTTCAATTATATAAGGTATGGATTAAACTACCACCCTCAGTACATGTTTAATAGTTTACAACTTAATAATGGCCTTGGATTGTTTAGCGAAATTGGATTATTTTCTGGCATGTCTCAAACAGAGTGGTCTTGGTCTACCCTATTTGCCGATCTAGATCAAGATGGTTTGCAAGACAATATAATCACAAATGGTTTTTTGAGAGATACTAAAGACAATGACTGGGCCAATCGAAGCAAAATTATTAGAGATAGTTTGGGCAAAAGTTATGACACCTTTTGGACTGAATTAATGGACGCAAAAAGCCAACCTGTCAATAATTTTATTTTCAAAAATTTGGGTAAAGGCGAATTTGAAGACCATTCAAAAGAATGGGGATTCAATAAACCAAGCTTTTCAAATGGCTGCATATATGCTGATTTAGATAGAGACGGAGATCTTGATATTGTGATTAACAACATCAATGAATTTGCTTTCCTATATGAGAATACTATTAATGAAAGTGCTTCTGCCAATTATATAAATTTTGCTTTTACCGACAAGGGAAACAAAGAGCGGTTTCTAAATGCAAAGGTTATTATCCATTACAAAGATGACATCCAATACAGAGAAATTGTTAAAACAAGAGGGTATTTATCTTCTGTTGAACCCATCGCCTACTTTGGAATAGGAGACGAAAAAACAATTGATAAAGTAGAGATCAAATGGTTAAATGGAAAGGTATCCATTATTGACAATCCAACTATTAATAAGACACATAAAATCGAATATGTTGACCACTTAAACATGAGTAAGATCGCTGAAAATAAAAATGAAAGAGGCTTATTTGTTCATGTTGAAAAGAATATTTTACCAACAGGTTTTGAACACAAAGAAAATAGCCATTCTGATTATGACAGAGAAGTACTTATCCCTCATAGTCAATCTTATCTAGGTCCAGCCTTAGCCTATGGCGATGTAAACGGAGATAATTTGGAAGATTTTTTTGTAGGAGGAGCAAAAGGACAGTCTGCGGCATTGTACCTTCAAACTAAAGATTCTAAATTTAAGTTATCAGATCCCAAACAATGGTCAAATGAGCTGAATAGAGAGGACGTGGGAGCCCTTTTTATAGATTGCGACAATGACCAAGACCTTGACCTTTATGTTGCCAGTGGCGGCGGCTCTGACTTTTTAAACAAAGAAGCTGATTTGCAAGATCGCTTATATGTAAATGATGGAAAAGGAAACTTCAGACTTGATACCAAAGCGCTACCCAATATGCAAACATCCAATGGCAGAATAAAAGCCTTTGATTATGACAAAGATGGAGACCAAGATCTTTTTGTCTGCGGCAGAACTAGTCCAGGCAAATACCCTTTTCCCACAAAGTCCTATTTACTTCAAAATAATAAAGGGAAATTTATAGATGTAACGGATACAGTTTTTCCTGGTTTGAATCCCGCAGGAATGATTACCGATATGATATGGACAGACCAAAATAAGGATGGCAATATTGATGTAATGATGGTTGGAGAATGGTCATCGATCAGACTATTCCATTATGACGGTAAGCTGTTTAAAGAAGTAAGTGAGGAATTAGGTTTGAACAATACAAATGGCTGGTGGTATTCTATTGCTCAAAATGATATTGACAATGACGGAGATCAAGATTATATTGTTGGAAATCTTGGGTTAAATAACAAATTTCATCCTCACGAAGAGAAGCCTTTTCATGTCTATTGCAATGATTTTGATGAGAATGGGACCTTTGATATTGTACTAAGTAAAAAGTACAAAGGAAACTATGTCCCTGTAAGAGGAAAAGAGTGTTCGACAGAGCAAATGCCCTTTCTTTCAGAAAAATTTCCTACCTATTTAGAATTTGCTTCAGCCTCCCTAGAAGAAATATATTCAGAAGACAAGTTGCAAGATGCCTTACATTATGAAGTAAGTTCCTTTGAAAGTATCCTCTTAATAAATGAGGGCAATGAATTGAAAATAAAACCGCTGCCAATAGAATGTCAGTATGCACCCATTAATTCTATTCTAACGAAAGACTTTGATAAAGATGGGCATACTGATCTGGTTATTGCAGGAAATAACTATACCACCGAAGTTGAAACCCCAGCATATGATGCGGGTAAAGGATTATTTTTAAGAGGTTTAGGAAATGGAAATTTTGAAGTGGTACCTCTTATTGAAAGCGGCTTGGTTTTACCTTATAACTTAAAAGAAATGGTAACTTTTGAATTTAAATATAATGGGAAAATTTTTCCTATCATTATTGCGGCAAATAATGACGGACCAATACAGATATTAGGGTTTCGTGGTTAATTGAGTAACACAAAAGTTTTTAGAGGAAGATTGTTTCCTAAAACGTTAAATAAAGGTTTTGGAGTATCTTTATTTAAAACAGCTATGTGTTTACATTCTCCTAAAGCAAAGAACCCACTTCTTTTTAGTTCCATAACTTTATAAGTTTTATCTTCTTCGCCAAGCAGGACCAAACCAATGCTAGCATCTGCTCTACTTGTCTCTGGCTCAGTGTGTATCATATTGCCTACCAACATAATATCTTTGATGCCATCCTTATTGACATCCAGAACTTCAAAGTCATTTATTGAAGAAATTTGCGCCTCCATTGGTAATTTTTCAACTGTAAATTTTGAACCATTATTTCTCAGAATAATTGATTCAAAAATTTTGGCTTTTAAATGATGTGCTTTATTCAGTTTATCTCCATAGACATCTTGCATTTGTGCAGTACTAAAGGATTTAAAATCCTTAAATTTATCTAAAATAAAAGGCATTTGTTCACTTGAACAATCCCTTCCTCTTACTGGGTAAAAATTATCTTTATCATGAAATGCTAAAACAATATCATTGGTACCGTTATTGTCAAAATCACTACAAAAAACTTCTAAGGGTTTTTCTTTCGAGGATTTAAACTTATGATTAAGACCTATATTTCCAACTAAATAATCTTTGTCTCCATCATTATCCAAATCACTTTCTTCAATGCAAAACCACCACCCATTAGTGTTATCAAGTCCGAATTCACTAGAGTAATTTTTAAATTTTCCGTTTTCATTTTTTAATACTTTAATTCCCATCCACTCTCCTACTATCAATATATCCATTTGTCCATCGTTATCAACATCTGTCCAAACTGCATCAGTGACCATTCCCAATTCATCTCCCTCTGGGAAGTAATCTTTTATTCTGTTTTTAAATTGACCATTTTCATTTATAAATAATGATGATTTTGGATCCTGTGGATACATCCCTGGAACCAATCTACTTCCAACAAAAACATCCAAATCTCCATCATTATCAAAATCACAAGATTTAACAACAGAAGTACTGTTGGTTGAAGACTCTATATTATTTGATTTGCTAAAGTTCCCACTGCCATCATTTATATACAAACGATCTTGATAAAGTTTCGAATTATTTTCATATTCATTACTGCCACTAGTTACCCAAAGATCAAGATCTTTGTCGTTGTCGGCATCAAATAGATGCGCTCCTACATCTTCATAGGCCTTGTCTTTTTCAAAAAGATCAATTTCCATCTTTTTTAAATATCCATTTTTCTGTTGAATCAATATCGAAGCAGCATAGTTCTTTGCCCCGCCAACAAAAAGGTCATCTCTGCCGTCTCCATTTATATCACCCACTGCAGATGCGGGACCTAAATGAGATAATTTATGTGGCAATAAGATTTCCTTAGCAAAATCATTATACTTATCATCTTTATGAACCAAATCTATTGCTTTCACTTCTCTAAAGAATGTCTTGAAATTTGTTTCAGGTATAAATTTTTCTTTCGCGTTTTGAAATGATATCTTATGAATTTTATTGATTGAAGGATTTTTTATAATTTCTTTAAAGCCATTAGGCCAAACTATTTCAGCTTCTGTAACTTTTGCATCTTCTAGAATTCCAAAAATCAACTTCGTACTTGAACTAGATTGAAACCCACGAACATTAAAACAATCTTGAACTTGTTTGCCTCCATTACTATCTTTAATTGTAACTTTTGCGCCTAAACCATTCGTATTATTTGGAGGTCCTATAAGCTTAAAACCAATGAATTGTCTTCCATTCTCAACGGATTGATTAGAATATAAACTTGGCGACTCATTAAGGTTATTCACCAACAAATCTAAATCACCATCATTATCCAAATCACCATAAGCTACACAATTGGAAAATCCCTTGTGATCAAGTCCCCAAGCAGTTGATCTATTTTTAAATTTATAGCCATCCAAATTTTCAAATACATAATTAGAAACTTTAGTTGAAGGAGCATTCTCTAAAATATTTTCTCGTGAGACAAAGCCTTCTTTTTCATTTTTAGATTTTGCATAATTCGTAAAATCCCTATTGCTCATATCCCTTAGGATTCCATTTGCTACAAAAATGTCCTTTTTCTGATCATGATTAAAATCTACTATTACAGTCCCCCAACTCCAATCCGTTTTAGCAAGTCCAGCTAATTGTGCTCTTTCACTAAATACACCAAAACCTAAATTAACATGAAGACAATTTCTCATATATTGAGGGACAATTCCTAAATCTTCCATCATAAAGAATGTTTTCTGGTCCATTGGTCTCATATTTTCAATGTTTCTTTGTCTATCTTCAGACACCATTTCAACTTCAAAAATATCAAGCAAGCCATCATTATTAATGTCAGCAATATCCATACCCATAGCAAAGTAAGAAACATGACCAAAACTACTCTTTAAGCTTTCTGTAAAACTGCCATTTTGATTGTTGATGTACAAAAAGTTATCTGTACCGAAATCATTTGTAATATATACATCAGGATATAAATCGCCATTTAGGTCCCCAATTCCTATACCCAATCCAAATCCCCAATTATTAATCCCAACTTCAATACTCACATCTTTAAACTTTCCATTTCCCATGTTTTTATAAAACCTATCAGAATCATTTTTAAACTTTTTTCCAGGGTTTTGTCTAAGCGGTCCGTATTGAAATACTTTTCTTACATCTTTCATATTCCCTATTGGTACATTCATGACATAAAGGTCAAGATCACCATCTAGGTCGTAATCAAAGAAACAAGATTGAGTTGTTGCTCCTGCATCATCAATATTATATGATTTTGCAGATTCTTGAAATGTGAAATTCTTATTATTTATATATAGTTTGTTCCTTCGTTTTTCAGGGTCTAAGACATTCTCTCCTCCTCTACTTATATAGATATCAAGGAAACCATCTGCATTAACATCAACTAAATTAACACCTGCAGTCCAAGCAATTGAGTTTTCAATTCCTGATTTACTCATTAAATTATCAAATTGAAATCCGCCTTTGTTTTTATAAAGGGCATCCATTCCATTGTTAGAAACGATATAAATATCTTCAAATCCATCGTTGTTAAGATCACCTATGGCTACGCCCCCTCCTGAGTAGATATAGTCGTTGTTAAATAAGTTATTATCATTAGTTTCAGAGACGGAATTTATAAAATTTATAGAGGAGGTAACTTTTGAGACTTCAGTAAAAACCTGAAAATCCTTGGAAAAAAGATTAGTTTCTGTCGTTAGATCTTGTTGTTCTTGGCAAGAAAACAATAATAATATCGCGATTACATTATAAACAACTAATTTCATATTCATATTTTTCTAAAGAACTCAATTTTTTCGAACTACCTATTAAAAAGTCTTCTTAAAAATGATTTTTTTTCTTTTATAGCATCTACTATTTGCACTTTGTTTAACTCAAACTTAAGTTTTGAATTATAAACTGCTTTTTTGGTAGTTATTCTTTTTTCTAGCGTTTTTACAATATTTTTGGTAAGATCCAAAGGATCCGTTTTCAAATCCATTTGCTTTAAATAATCGACAGGAAAAGTGGGGTCTTTTTCTTTAATAAAAAACAGAACGGATTTGTTCCAACTGTTTACATACTTCTCGCCATCAAAAAAGTCCGTGCGTTGTTTTATTGCGAGGTTTAGATCCTTAAAGAAATCAAAATTTTTGGCAAAATAATTTAGATTTGATTTGGATACAAATAATTCAGATAAGAGGAAACGTTCAGTATATTTCATTACATATCCATACTTATCTTTATTGAAATTAAAATTCTTGGAAGACTTATAATTATGCTGTTCTAAAATATTTAAACAGTGTTCATATAGCTCTAAATCTAACTGATTGTTTTCTAGAATAATACTTTTCACATCATCAGATATCTCTTCAAGTTCAGGACGATTTAGTGTAATTCTTTTTACTTCAATTTTTTTTGGCCATTTTACGCCCATCTTATCCGAAAGGTAATTTAATGATTTATCATATTGCTCAAGAATTCCAACATAAATTGGATATTCATTTATGCATTCTATCACTCTCTTCAGCTCATCTTTGGTAACAGGCTTTGTATCATAAATTCGTTTGCCAAGAAAAAAAGCGGTCATGTAATTTCTTGTTTGGATATTCTCTGCATGCTCTCTTAAATTTCTTGGCTGCTTTCTAATAAGAGAATAAAACTCTTTTCTATTTCTTACAAAAAAGTATTCTGATATTAAACGATCCACTGGATGTCTGAGCATTGAAAAAATGTCGTACTCTTTGTATTTCGAATGATTGGCTTTTACAAATACGTCTCCTGCATTTGAAAGCTTTGTATCATTCTGTATGTGTCTATAAAAAAAAGTATCATGCTCTTTAACCCAGTCGGTATGATTAATCGCGCAATCGAGCGTGGTACCTCCAGTTTTGGGTACGTGCAAAAAAATTCTCTTCTTTTCCATTATTTATTTGTCATATTATTTCTTTTAACTTCTAACTCAGCAAATGATTTTAGAATATCAATCAAATGTTCTTTTGAGATCATTACTTCCTCTCCTAAATCTCCATTTGCTATATAGGCTTTATTTCTATTTAAATAAAAGTGGGGCTTTTTATTTTTAACATTCCATCTAACATGTATCCCTTTGTCGTTGTTTTTATACCCAAATACAAAATACTTTTCAGAGGAATTATTCTGGTCTTCTTCGAAATAAGCATTCATCCCAATTTCTGATTCTTCATTTATGCTTTTCTCAATGAGTTCTTGATTTTCTGAAGCGTGAATGATACTTTCAATTTTTGCTTTAAGATTAACAGATTCAGCAGTGCTTATTTTATAAAAGGTGCTTACGGAATCAACAGCTCCAGGAACTGGCACATTTAATAACAATAATTTTCTTGCTTGATTATTTTTAATATCCAGTGTCAAGTTGGCAAAATTTGGTGTTTGTTCTTCTATACAAGAAAATAATATAGCAAGAACGACAAAGGTCAAAATTAATCTCATTTAATAAATTTTAAATTCCGTCAAAATTAAAAACCTCAATAGGCTCATTATTATTAGCAACGACTAATTTCTTAGATCCATTAGCATTAATTAACATGATGTCTTTTACATCCTTATTGAGCAACAAGCCACTTTTCTTTAAGGGTACGAATTTAAAACCAGCATTTCCATCACCTAAAAAACAGGCACCAATACTAGCATCATTCCTAGGTGTCTCCACTTCAGCTACAAAAAGGTTTCCTCCTGTCAAAATATCCAAATTTCCGTCCTTATCAAGGTCAATAAATTCAATCCCATTAATACAGGAATATTGTGCTTCAAGAGGCAAACTCTGTAAGGTAAAATTGCCAGCTCCATTATTTAACAAGATGCTTGATTCAAAATTTGTTGTATACCTATGTAGGGCTTTGTCCAGATTTTCTCCGTAAACGGATTTCAAATCTGCCGAAGCAAATTCCTTATAAGTTGGAAATTTTTCTGTAATAAAAGGCATTTGCTCTGAGGAGCATTCCCTGCCTCTCAAGGGATAGCAAACACCTTCATTGAAATATCCCAAAACAATATCTAAAGTTCCAGATTCATCAAAGTCGTAAGCATAAATATGGAAGGGTTCCTTTTTTGTAGCTTTATATTTATAGTTTAAACCTAAATTACCAACAACAAAATCCATGTCTCCATCTCCATCAATATCAGCTTTAGCTATTGAGGACCACCAACCTCGTTCTTCTTTTAAATTTTCAGGCGTGCTTAACACAAATGAATCCCCATTATTTTTAAAAATATTGATGGCTGACCACTCTCCTACTATTATAAGGTCTATATCGCCATCTTTATTATAATCTTCCGCAACAGCATCGGTTACTATTGCTGCTTTATTTAAATCCTTTGCTTTTTCCTCAAGTACATTTTTAAAAGTACCTCCATTATTCTCAAGCAATTGATTGGGAGAGGCATGAGGATATCTTCCAGGTTCCATACGACCGCCAACAAATAAATCAAGATCGCCATCATTATCCTTATCGAAGGAAATTACTTTTGATCCACTAACTTTAACCTTAGGTAATAAATTTAAACTTTTTGTGAAATTACCTTTCCCATCATTGAGGTAAAGTCGATCTTGCAAATTTGAATCTCCATTTTCAATTTCATTACCCCCACTAACAACATAAAGGTCAAGGTCCTTATCCCCATCAGCATCAAAAAATACCGCGCCCATATCTTCGCATTGTTTATCAATCTGCCATGGAGCAGAGTTAGATGCAATAAATTTTCCGGTAGCTGTTTGAATAAACAATTGTCCGGCTTGTCCAATAGCTCCTCCTACAAAAACATCTTCCAAATTATCATTATTGACATCCCCCTTTGTTAGGAATGGGCCATGTTGTGAATTCTTGTGAGGCAATAATAATTCTTTTTGAAAATCATCATATTGATTTTCAGTATGTTTGAAATTCAATCCTGTATCTAGCTCTTTAGTAAAAAATTTCTTATTAGAAATTTGACTTAGACTTTTAGTTTGAGACTTATTTTTATCAACTACTATTCTTTGGTTTGCTTTCACATCTTTCATGACAAAAGTCCTTCCATCTTTCCAGCTTACAGTTAGTTGGTCAATTGAGCTAACATCTCCCAGACCAAAATGGATAATGTCTTCTACAGAAGATTGAAATCCTCTAGTCAATGTAGATTCCACAAGTTGCATCTTCCCTCCATATTTAATCTCAACCTTGGCATTCAGATTTAGATTAGGATTCCATCTATCTCCTGCTTTCAAAACAAGCTGCAGATAGTTTGTTTTTGACATGTTTTCGTATAAATACACCGGGTCGTCAATATTGTTTATAACAAGGTCTAAGTCGCCATCATTGTCAAAATCGGCATAAGCAGCACCATTTGAATATGTCTCTTCTTTTAATCCCCATTCTTTTGAATATTTTTCAAATTGTAAACCATCAATATTTTTGAAAATATAATTTGGTAATTTGTAAGAAGGCGGTTTATTCAACCATTGTTTTTTTATTTCGTCAGGAATTTTTCCATTATACTTTTGTTTCATTTTTTTAAATTCAATAGAAAAATCGTTTTCCATTTTATTGAATTTATAACCATTAGAAACAAACATGTCTTTATAGCCATCGTTGTCAAAATCGGCTAGCAAAGTTGCCCAAGACCAATCTGTTTTGTGAACACCCGCAAGCTTTGCAATTTCTGAAAAAGTATTTCCTCCATGGTTTATTTGCAAGGCATTGAACATATATTGTGGTGTATATCCAAAATTATTCACAAAGCTGTAAAAGTTTTCTGGCGCCATTGAAGGCATCAATGTTTTAGATCTAAAATTATTGGCTGGAGCCATGTCAACAACAGAAATATCTTGCATGCCATCATTATTGATGTCAGCTACGTCGCAGCCCATACTAAAATATGAAACATGGCCTGTAGATTCTTTAAGCATATCCGTAAATGTCCCATCTTGATTATTGATAAACATAACATCAGGTCTGGAAAAATCATTCGCGACATAAAGGTCCGTCCATCCATCTCCATTTATATCTGAACTAACAAGTCCAAGACCATAAGAAAATCTACATATACCAGAGGGAATTGTTACATCTACAAATTTTCCATTTTCATTTTTATAAAGAGAGCAGGAATGAGGTCTAGATTTTTCAGTTGACTTGCTTATTTCAAAGGGGACTTGAGAATTACCAAATAAGGTAGAGTGATTTAAAACAAAAAGATCTAAATCATTATCCTTATCATAATCAAAAAACACAGCTTGGGTAGAATGTCTATTGTCATTGACTCCAAATTCTTTTCCTCTTTCTGTAAAAGTTAAATCTCTATTATTAATGAAAAGTAAATTCTCAGTACCAGGTCCTTGATTGAAATTACCAGATTTGCAAACATATATGTCTGGATACCCATCATTATTCACATCGCCTATTGTCGCTCCAGTAGACCATGAATTTGTGATCCCATTTTCAAAACCAGTCACCCGAGCTTTGGAGGTAACATTTTCAAATTTCAAATCACCGCGATTAAGAAACAATTGATCTGACTCTATATTTGATGTAAAAAAAACATCTTGCAATCCGTTTTGATCAAAATCTGCTACAGCTACCCCTCCTCCATTCTGATAATATTGGTAATTAAAGGTACTAAGTTGAACAGTTGGTATAAGTCGATTGACGAAATTAATGCCAGTTTCTTTTCTTAATTTAAAAGAAGTATGAGAATTACCAATAGATTTTTTCACCAATGGCTTTGACTTATCGTCTTGACAAGCAATTAGCAGAGAAAAGAATAAAATAAAGTAAAAAGGTCTCATTCTCAAAATGTTCTGGGCTTAAAATTTATAAATATAAACAATATGCTAAAAATTGAAAAAAGTCTAAAACTAGACCAAAATCTAAACAAAATCATCCTAAAAACGTATTTTAAGCTGATTTATCGTACAATACAAATATTCAAGAATTTACGTAAATAATACTAATTATGTTGTCAAATAGATAAAATTGGCGTCTTTTTTTAAAAGATAAAACCACTAGTATTCTATCTAAAAAGTCCTTAATTTTAGAAGTTCTAAATAATAAGTTTGAAACAAAATTGTACATTATTGAATAATAGCCAATGAATAAAATCATATTAGTACTATGTACAATATGTACATTCCTTTCCTGTGAGAGTGACACCTTACCTGAAGAATTTTCAGTGGATGAAACTGTGGAGATAAATGATTTCACTACAATTCCTTCTGAAACTAGTAATATCTCTTTCAAAAATAAAATAACCATTTCACAAGTAAAAAGCCCAATGCAATATATCAATGTATTTAATAGTGGTGGTGTTGCAGTGGCAGATTTTAACAATGACGGCTTAGATGATATTTTTTTTACGGGAAATATGGTGGGAAATAAAATGTATTTGAACAAGGGAGATTTTAATTTTGAAGACATTACGAAGAATGCGGGAGTTGCTTATGAAGACAGTTGGTGTACAGGGATTACTGTCGGTGATGTCAATCAAGATGGCTATCTAGATTTATATGTAGGTAGGTCCTATTATGAAGAAGACAAGAAACGTGAAAATTTACTTTTAATAAATAATGGAGATCTAACTTTTACAAATAAGGCAAAAGAATATGGAATTGACTTAAGAGATATGGAATTATTAAATATTCAGGGGAATAAATTTATCATTGCAGGGAATAACAATGAAAAAGTCCAAGTTCTAAAAATAAACTAGATGAACAAATTTTCGATACTAATAACCTTAATGGTCTTCTCATTCTGTATATTAAGTTGTACAGAAAATACTTACGACCAAAACACAACAACGGAAAAATTGATTCCGAAACAAACTTTAGATTCAAAAGCCTATGAACAAAAGATCTCTGAAGAAAAGACTAAGCTTATCGCGGAAGTAGATTCATTCTCAATTATTTTAAAAAACACAGAATCCGCTTTTAAAAAAGGGGTACCTGTTGATATTATAAACAAAGAATTCGCAATAAAAATTAAAAAACAAAAATGGAAGTTAAATGATTTACGCCTTAAATTAAAAGGTGTATATACTGATGTGGACAAGGAAAGATACTATCGAGAATTTCAAGAAATAACTTATGACAAATGGCTTGCTATAGACTCCCTATTTAAAGAATTAAAAACAAAAGGATTATCACTAGACGGCATCAATAGAGAAGATTTTCCGGAATAACTTATCCAACATTACTTATTTGCAAAAGCATTAAGCGGTCCATCATTATTCCCAGCAATTAAAATTAATTGACCATTCGGCAAGCTTAATTTTTTTAGATCTTTTGTATCAGCAGGTATAAAAATTCCACTTTCACTCATAGAAATTTTTGAAAACTTTCCTTTTCCATCTCCAGTCATTAACAGTCCATAATTTGCATCGGCTCTAGAAGTTTCTGCTTCAGTCTGATAGAGATTCCCTGCTAAGACAAGATCTAAATTTCCATCCATGTTAATATCTAAAGATTCAATTCCGAATATAGGAGAGTATTGAGCTTCAATTGGTAGCTCTATCAATTCAAAAGAATTACCATTATTTATTAAAACAGAAGATGCAAAAATTTGAACTTCTTTTTTAAAAGAATTTGCTAAAGTTTTTTCTCCGAGGACATCAAAGATGTCAGCTTTGCCATAGGATTCAAAACTTGGAAATTTATCAAGAATAAACGGCATTTGTTCTGAAGAACAATCTCTTCCTCTAACTGGATATAGCTTGTTGTCTTGATGAAAAGCCAATACAACATCCATTGTACCTGTGCTATCAAAATCTTCGCAAAAAACTGTAAAAGGCTTTTCCTTAGAAGTTTTGAACTTATGATTCAATCCAATATTGCCGGCAACGAAATCCATATCTCCATCATTATCGACATCCATTTCTTTCAAGCTAAACCACCAACCTTTAGTATTAGCCAAACCTAAACTTTGGCTAGCAGATTTGAGCTTCCCATTTGTGTTTTCAAATACTTCTATGGGCATCCATTCACCGGTCACCCAAAGATCATGATCCTCGTCTTGATCATGGTCGACCCATTGAGCAGAAGTAACCATCCCAATGTATTCAAGCTCAGGAGCCAAGTCTTTTATTCGATCTTTAAAGATTCCCTTATCATTAATCAACAAATAACTTTTTGGGGTCCGAGGATATTTACTTGGAACTTGTCTCCCTCCTACAAATAGATCTACATCTCCATCTTTATCATAGTCCATAGCAGTGACTACAGAACCACTTGTGGCAATCTTAGGGAGCATATTTGTGGCTGACTTAAAAGTATTATTTCCTTGATTAAGGTATAATCGATCTTGGTATAATTTTGAACCTTCTTTGAATTCATTACTTCCACTCACTACGTAAAGATCCAAGTCATTGTCTTGATCTGCGTCAAAGAATACAGATCCTATATCTTCATATTCAGAATCCTTTGCCCAAGGTCCATTTTCTATTTTAATGAACCTTCCATTGGCAGACAAATATAGCGTACCACTCTGACCTGCCGCTCCACCTATAAAAAAATCATCAGCACCATCTTTGTTGAGATCTGTTGTTGAAATCTTTGGGCCTAGTTGGGACATTTTATGTGGCAAAAGAACTTGATCTTTAAAATCATCATAATAGATTTCCTTATGAACATAATCTAAGCCCAATTGAGGATTGGCTGCTGCAAAATATTTTGGATTATACTGCTTTCGAATAAAATTTTCATTTGCATTTCTATTGTCTAAAACTAAAACTTTATTTACAGCATTAATATCTTTAATTTTTTGCACTTTTTGGTTTGGCCAAGTGACTTCTAGTTCTTTAATAGAGGTCTGATTGCCTAAGCCAAAGTGCAAGATATGCTCGCTACTAGATTGGAACCCACGGTAAGGGGTAAATTCTTGATACTGGACACCTTGTTCCGTAAGAATTTTCACTTTGGCACCTATTCCATTTAGATTACCTGCTGGGCCTTTAAATTTAATGTTTAGGTAGTTATTTCCTTTTTGTCGACTAGCATTTTTATACAAGACCGGATTTTCGTTCAAATTATGCACAACGATGTCAAGGTCTCCATCATTGTCTAAATCTCCATACGCTAAACCGTTTGAAAAACCCTCATAATTAAAGCCCCAATCTTTACTAACTTTAGAAAATTTTAGGTCGCCCTCATTGTGAAAAACAAAGTTCTTAATTTTGGTTGATTTGTATAAAGCACTATGTTGCTCAACAGATAACTGTCCTGAACTTGAATTAGAAATCTCGTTTCCCTCTCTTGCCTTGTCTCTATCTTTAATATCTTTTGCAATACCATTTGTAACCATAATGTCCTTCAATCCATCGTCATCCAAATCCTGTATCAAGACTCCCCAGCTCCAATCTGTTTTTGATACACCTGAAAACTGTGCTACCTCTGAAAAGGCAGCAAATCCTTGATTTACATTTAAGGAATTTCTCATGTATTGGGGGGTCGTATTTTGAGACACTAAAGTTTCAAATGTTTGTCTATCCATAGATTCCATGTTGACAACAGAACGTAATCTTTTTTCTGGCAACATTTCGACTTCATATATGTCCAATAAAGCATCATTATTTATATCAGCTATGTCCACACCCATCGCAAAATAGGAACAGTGTTTAATATGTTTATTCATTGATTCTGTAAAGGTCCCATTTTGATTATTTATGTAAAGAAAATTATCTATATCAAAATCATTCGTGATATAAATGTCAGGCCAATTATCTTCATTTATATCTGAGATAACTATTCCAAGACCAAAACCCCAGTTTAGAATTCCAGCTTCCTTGGAAACATCTATAAATTGACCTGAACCATTATTTTTATAAAGGCGGTCTGAACTCTCTTTTCCTTTCGGGTGCTTTAGAGGATTAGTTCTTAACGAAATTTTACTGATCAATTCTGATTTGGCAACTCTAACAACAGGGATGTTCATTACATAGGCATCCAAATCACCGTCAAGGTCATAGTCAAAGAAAACTGTTTGAGTCGTTTTCCCTGAGTCAGCTAGGCCAAATTTTTCTGCATTTTCAGTAAAAGTATTGTCTTTATTATTTATAAAAAGTAGATTCTTTTGAAGCTTTAGATCTTTGACATGTTCCCCTCCCCTGCTAATATAAATATCTAACCAACCATCTTGATTAATGTCTACCATACTTACTCCAGAAGACCAGCCTTTAGTATTATATTCAACTGCCTTATTTGGTAATTTTTCAAAACTGAATGAACCCTTGTTCAAATATAAACCATCATTACCTTCATTATTTACAAAATAAATATCTTGCAGCCCATCATTATTGATGTCTCCAACAGCTACTCCACCTCCCGAATACAAATAGTTATTGTTTAAGGAATTATTTTCTAAAGACTCCTTTACAATGTTCTTATTCTTGATACCTGTGTCATTTCCAAACATTTCTTTAAACTGAGGTACATTTTCATCTAGCGTGCTACTCTCGTTTTGACAAGACAGCAAACTAAGCAGCAAGAAGAGTGTTGCCCAAAATATTCTATTGTATTTTAATATTGAATCTCCCATTAACTCTTTATTCTAAATAACTTTTTAGATGAAAATTAAAAACTTTCTTAAGAGTACCTCTATATATTGCATTCTTGGCTGAGCATAAAATTGAAAATTCTATTAATCGCCTAAAAATAATTTTATAGGTACCATTAACGTTCTTATTTAACTGTTTCTCAGCTATTGCTCTTTAATTTCTACTTCTTTTTTCAATTCAATTCCATCAACAATTTTTTGCTTTACACCCGATGGCCAAATCACTTCTATGCTATCCACTTTTTTCGCATCTCCCAAACCAAAATATAAGGGGTAATCACTTTGTGATAAATAGCCTAACTTTCCATCCATAATCTTAGTGTAGGTATTCTTACCCGCTTTAAGGATTACTTTCGCGCCTATACCACTCCTATTTGATTTCGTTCCGATCAATTTGATCTTCAAGAAAGATAGCTCATTATGCACTTCAGTTAGGTTACTAATTAGCACCATAGGTACATCATTAAATTCATTGGTAACCATGTCTAAATCACCATCGTTATCTAAATCAAAAATTGCAGAACAACGTGTCCCCAGAGACCCCCATATGGTCAACTGTCCACTTCTGTCTTTACATTCCTTATGATCTTTATCCGCACCATCACAATCTAAATTATACCAAGGCTGAGCATACCTACCTTCACGTCTAGGTTCAACACCTAAAATATATTCTGACTCCAAGAAGCCCTCCCCTTTATTATTTAGCATTAAAGAATTTGTCTGGTACCTATAAGGATAGTTCATACTTCTAGCAATAAAAAGATCTTCAAATCCATCAGCGTTTATATCACCCGTACTAAAGCCCCAAGGCCAGAAGTTTTCCAAATTTAATTTATCAGAAACCTCCTCAAACTTATTAGGGCCTGTTTTTTTAAAAAATGAATTTCCGAAAATACTTTGCCCTTTGGTTAGTAGAAAGGATTCAGGCATTGGAGATTTCTTTTTTATCTTTTCTTCATCGTATCCATTTGATTCTGGAGCTATCATATCAGAATGCATGTCCGTGATATACATATCTTGTTTTCCGTTATTATTATAATCAAATGCTTTTACACTCATGGCCCCCCAAGATGTATTTGGAAAAATGGACTTACTTTTTTCAACAAATCTTTCGCCTTTTTGATTTTCAAAATAAAGATCAGCTCCTTGCATGTTAGGAAGATAAATGTCATCATAGCCATCATCATTCACATCTACGAATATGGCATCTCCAGACCAAGATTTATTTTGTAAGCCTACCTCACTCGTAACATCTTGAAATTTATTTGAACCCAGGTTTTTAAACAAAATACTTTGTTCCGCTTCTTCTGGCTTAACATGTCTATAGAAAGCATCCTCCTTTGCAACATAATACCTATAGTCTTTGTCATCGACATTAAAAACGCCTATTCTATCAGTCGTATACTCCCCTACATTTGTAACAAAAATATCCAAAAGCCCATCTTTATTGTAATCAAAAAATATACTCCCTGAAGAATGGGCTTTGAGATCGGTTCCTGAAGTTGCTGAAATATTCTTAAACGTACCATTGCCATTATTTTCAAATAGCACATTGCCATCTTTGACGGTAGTGATATACAAATCTGCATCACCATCATTGTCTATATCTCCGAAAGATGCTGAAACATACACTTTCTTTCCAGAGATATTAAGTCCAGCCTCAGTTGTTATATCTTTAAATTTGCCATTGCCAAGATTCTTCCACAATTCTCCTTGATTGATTTGTGAGACGAAATAAATATCATAAAGACCATCTTTATCAACATCCGCAATCGTCACTCCTGTACCGTGGTCGTAATGGGCAGCTTTGTATAGTTTTGCACAATCAGGCGTTATTGCATGTTTAAAACTAATATTACTTTTTAGGAGCTCATCTTTAAAAGAAAAATCCTTGAATACTTCGTAAGACTTTGATTTGCCAATTTGTGCAGTCCTTCTTGCTTCAAGCCATTTAGGAAAAAGTTGATCCTTATAAACATCCTTTCTTGAAATTTCTTTTACACTGTTTGTACTTTCACTTTTTACATCAGTTTCAGTTTCAGCATCATGACCATCTTGGCAGCTTTGAATAGAAACTAATAACAAAAAGCTAAAGATTAAAGTTGAAAATTGATTCATGCTCATTATTACTTTATTCAAAAAATTACATTGTAGCAAAGTGCTTCATAAAAGCTCTTTTACTTTTAACGACAAAAACACCCGACAAGGTTTCATGATCAAATCCACAGAAAGAACCGGCTTCAAATTTAATTTCGCCATTCTGTTGTGGTCCTAACTCAAGGGAATGTTGTGTCTGTGGTATAGCCATTTCCATTAGTCTTTTTTGAGGTATGGAAAAGGCATAAATATTATCTTCACTAGTTAACTTAAAATTTATTTTTGTTTCTCTAGGTAGGTAAATCAAATCCTTTAATACAATATCATCAGATGTGTTAAATTCATTATCTGTTCCTGCATATCTAAAATACCACTGGTATTCTTTCGCAATTACCTCGATGGTATATGGGTTAGAAATTTTATGATCTTGAATATCCCTATTACACGCAAACAATACAATTATAAAACATGAACCTACCACATGCTTCCAATTGAATCTTAATTTATATAAAAAGCTAATCATTGCTATAACTTAATAATCAAGAGTTTACTTATAACACAACAAATATACTTACTATTTAATGGCAAATGCTTAATTATTTTTCATTCTTTTGTTTTTTAAAAAGTAGCTTCGGTAGGACCATTGTCCTACCTAGGCTACCATCCCAAAAACCGTTTCTTTGGTTTGAACTTTCGTTTGCTTTTTTGATTGGTTTGTGCAATCCGCTTCGCGGTTCCTAATTTTTTTATTGGATTATAGAATGGCTCAGGTAGAACCTTTGTCCTACCTTTGCCATCTGCCCATAAACCTATTCTTAAGTTAAATTCGTTTTCATTTTGATACTAGATGCCGCTTCGCGGTTCCCTTCTTTGAAAATTTCGTTTTCATTTCGATTTCACGTTAGTCCATTATGAGTTCTTTAATTACATTTCGTTATTCGAATGTTTGAATGTTCGGTTAACCGATTGTTCAAATGTGTGTTTTTTTTTGGGTCAAAAGTAGCTTAGATGGGACCATTGTCCCATCTCTAAGCTAACTGCCCAAAAACCGTCTCTTTGGTACAAATTTCGTTTCATTATGATACTAGATGCCGCTATGCGGTTCCCTTCATTGAAAAATCTCGTTTTCATTTCAAGCTTGGATTAGCCCGCTATGCGGTTCCCTCCTTTGAATGTCCGCTGGACATTCACCCCTGCGGGGATCAGTCGGTCTTCCCAAAAACCGTTTCTTTGGTTTGAACTTTCGTTTGCATTTTTGATTGGTTTGTGCAATCCGCTTCGCGGTTCCTAATTTTTTTATTGGATTATAGAATGGCTCAGGTAGAACCTTTGTCCTACCTTTGCCATCTGCCCATAAAACTATTCTTAAGTTAAATTCGTTTTCATTTTGATTGGCTTAAATTTTCAGAAACACATTCACGTTCTTAAATATTATTTCTTTGATTTCGTTTGTTGAATAGAAAAAATGGGAGAACGCAGCGAACTGCGTTCTCCTCAGTAAGTTATTTTATCAAAATCATTTTCTTAGTTGCAGAAAATCCTTTTGTAGTTAATTCATAATACAAAACGCCAGAAGCATCGAGGTTAGAATTTTCAATTACGAGCTCATTATAACCTTTTGAGAAATCGCCATTCACGACAT
>CALIIW010000285.1 GCA_938018185.1 uncultured Saprospiraceae bacterium | reverse complement strand
TCTATTTCGTTTTCAAGAAATGCTTCAGAAGCTATCATCGCTCTTGGCTTGGCTTAAAGCTTCAGAAAAACAAGGTAATCACCGAAAGCCATTTGTCATGATTTTTTTCAAAAATCTCGCCAAATGAATTCAACTCATTTCTTGTACCCAGTGTTTACACACTGGGCTACAATAATGTCACGCCTCTGGCGTTTTTTTGCCTTACTTCTGAATAGCACTAAAAAGGCACAATGGAAAATTCCATTGTGCCTTTTTTATTTCGAACATTCGAATGCCCGAATGTTCGTTTAATCGAATATTTAACTCCGGTCTTGCTTTGCAAAAACCTTCTTCAATAAATCAGATGTTCTTTGAGAAACATCCGCTCTAATTCCTTGCTCTTTCTTTGCGACCATTCCAAACATTCCTTTTAGGGCTTGGTTGGTTACATAGTCCGTAAGATCTGTGTTTACCTTATCTCTAACTAGAGGAAAGCTATTGTATTTTGTAGCTATATCGTTCCAATATTTGGTTGCGTTTACTCGATCCAAAGAAGTTTTGATGGTCGGGCTAAATGCTCTGTATAAAGGATTTGATGTGGATCTTTCTAGATAGTTCGTAGCTGCCGTTTTTTCACCCATCAAAATTCCCATTGCATCTTGAATACTCAAATTCTTGATGGCATTGACAAAAATAGGTTTTGCCGATTTTGCCGCATCTTCGGCACCTCGGTTTAGCAACTTTATCATTTCTGCCTCTACATTGGTAAAACCAGGTATGCCTTTCAATTTGTCCGTCACTTTTCTTACCTCTGCTGGTAATAAAATCTTGTATGGGCTTTTCAAAAAACCATCTACTTTAGATAAACTCATGGCGCCTTCTCCAACACCAAGTTCTAAGGCCTGCTTAAGACCGTTACCTATATCCATATTTGTAAGTCCACCTTCAGATAGCGTAGACTCTAAAATCGACCCAAGAGTCCCTGAATCACAGGAAAGTAGGAATGCCAACATGGCTAATGACAATATTTTTTTCATGATTGAAATTTATTTTTATGTTTAATGTTATAAGAACGCATAATCTATGCCTATTTCATGTTAAGGGCCCCTTAAAGTTTGTTGCCAAACTCTGAAAAACAAGATTCACATAGGCACCCTTCATAATTTTCTCTTAAAGAGGACAAGGTAGAATCTGCTATTTTATAGCTTTTGCACCAACACGAATCACTATTATAACAGAGATTGCCTTTCTTGCACTTAGCACAGCGCTTATTGAATAGCTCCTTCAATTCAAACTTACTTTCTTTCACTGCTGAACCAAGTGGCGGGTTCAACTTATGTACTTTGACTTGCAAAGCAGCCATATGTTTAAATTGTCCTTTTAATTTTTCTGTGATTTTGAAGGCAAGCTTTTCTATTAGTTTGACAGGTTCTTCCATAACCTCTTTGGTAATCGCGTAGATGGATTCATAATTTATTGTCTCCGCAAGTTCATCTGAATCTGAGCCTCTAAGGTCCGCTTCTATTTCTACATCTACCAAATAATTCGCTCCAAGAATTCGCTCTTCTTCGTAGAAGCCGTGATAGGCATAAAATTCCATTCCGATCAGCGAGATCTTATTCATTTGAAATGTTTTATTTTATCCGGGTTATTCTTGAGAAAAGATCCCCAAGATTTCCCTTTTATATTTGCCAATGGAGAACTACTTTGATAAAAATGGCAAACGGCTGCACCAAGGGCATCCGTTGCATCAGAATATTTTCCTTCTAAAGAAATCTCTAAAATATTTCCCAACATAGCTGCGACCTGTTCTTTCGAAGCATTTCCATTTCCAGTTACAGATTGTTTTATCTTTTTAGGAGCGTATTCAAATACTTCCAAACCCATACTCATGCCTGCTACAATCGCAGATCCTTGGGCACGGCCAAGCTTCAACATAGACTGCACATTCTTTCCAAAGAAAGGTGCTTCTATTGCCATGCACTTCGGATTGTAAGTTTTTATTTCTAACTGAATCTGCTTATAGATATGAAGCAGTTTTTCTTGATGGGTTTCGTATTTCTTCAAATTGATCACACCTGAATCTATCAATCTGATTTTCTTATTGGCTACTTCCAATATCCCATAACCACACATTTGGGTGCCTGGATCGACGCCAATAATCTTGTATGGAATGGATGATTTCATATTTAGTAAGTAACGTTCTTACTTTTTGCTTGATCAAAAAGTAACAAAAAATCAAGGCTTTACTCAGGAAAGCTTAAAATGATCTCGAGGCTAACCCACAAGTTAAAAACTCGCCTTAATCATTTATCTTTTTCTAGCATTCTTGCTTACGCGTCGTTTGTTATTCTAAAAGCATTTGAGCAGGCTCAAACACTTTAACTTTGCACGGCTCACCCGCCTCGTCATTTTATACCTTTCCTGACTAAGGCCAATTCGTCCAATTAAAACTTTGGTTCTTTGTTAATTAGTTAAACAAATAACCGAATAAATAAACAAATAAACATTCTTTTCCCTTCGGGTTCCCTTCTTTAAATGTCCACTGGACATTTAAATTTGCTTTCGCAAATTATCAGTCGGTCACACCAGCTTCTTCTCTGATCTTATTCAAAGCAGAACCTGATCTCACCCATTCTATTTGTGCTTGATTATAAGTATGGTTTACATCGAAAGTTTCTTCAGTCCCGTCAGCATGCTTAAGCTGAATCTTTAATGGTTTTCCTGGAGCCATACCTTCGAAATCTAAGATACTTACTTGATCATCTTGTCTCACCTTATCGTAATCAGCTACATCTGCAAATGTCAAGGCCAACATACCTTGCTTCTTAAGATTTGTCTCATGAATTCTTGCAAATGATTTTACTATTACAGCGTGAACACCTAAGAATCTAGGTTCCATTGCTGCATGCTCTCTAGAGGATCCTTCTCCAAGGTTCTCTTCACCAAACACCACCGTACCAATGCCTTTCGCTTGGTAAGTTTTTGCAGAATCAGGAACTGGACCATATTCTCCAGTAAGGTAATTGATTACTGTATTAGCTTTATCATTGAAGAAATTGATTGCTCCTGTGTAGCAGTTTTCAGAAATGTTCTGAAGATGCCCTCTATAAGTCAACCATGGCCCCGCCATAGAGATGTGATCAGTTGTACACTTACCTTTTACTTTAATAAGGATTCTCATGTCCGTCAAATCATCTTGCTTGATAGGTGTAAATGGTGTCAATAATTGTAACCTCTCAGAAGTCGGAGAAACATTAACTTGTATGGCGCTACCATCTTCTGCAGGTGCATTGAATCCTCTATCTTTTACATCAAAGCCATCAGGTGGCAACTCAAAACCAGTTGGCTCGTCAAATCTGACTTGCTCTCCTTTGTCATTGGTCAGCGTATCTGTCATCGGATTAAAATCAAGTCTCCCAGCTATCGCGATTGCAGCTACCATTTCTGGAGATGCTACAAAGGCATGCGTACTAGGATTACCATCCGCTCTCTTAGAGAAGTTTCTATTGAAGGAGTGAATGATACTATTCTTAGGTGCATTCATTGGATCCTTATACCTAGCCCATTGTCCGATACAAGGACCACAAGCATTGGTAAATATTTTTGCATTTAGATCTTCAAAAATCTTAAGGATTCCATCTCGCTCTGTCGTAAATCTAACTTGCTCAGATCCTGGATTGATTCCAAATTCTGCTTTTGTAGTCAAGCCCTTATCTACTGCTTGCTTTGCTATAGAAGCAGCTCTTGATAAATCTTCATAAGAAGAATTTGTACAAGAACCGATAAGTCCCCACTCAACATCTAGTGGCCAATCATTCTCTGTTGCTTTATCTGTCATCTCTTTCCCTGCATTTGTAGACAAATCAGGTGTGAAAGGACCATTGATTAATGGCTTGAGTTCAGAAAGATTGATTTCTATAACTTGATCAAAATACTTTTCTGGCTCAGCATAACATTCGGCGTCTCCTGTCAAATGTTCTCTAACATTCTTAGCTGCATCTGCAATGTCAGCTCTATCAGTTGCTCTTAGGTATCGATCCATACTGTCATCATAGCCGAAAGTAGAAGTTGTTGCACCTATCTCAGCACCCATGTTACAGATCGTTCCCTTTCCAGTACAGGACATACTTATGGCACCATCTCCAAAGTATTCTACAATTGCACCAGTTCCACCTTTTACAGTAAGAATATCTGCCACCTTAAGAATAACATCTTTTGGGGAAGACCAGCCAGATAACTTTCCAGTCAACTTTACACCGATTAACTTAGGATTCTTTAACTCCCAAGCCATTCCTGCCATAACATCAACTGCATCAGCGCCACCGACACCTATTGCAACCATGCCTAAACCACCCGCGTTTACCGTATGACTATCTGTACCTATCATCATCCCTCCTGGAAATGCATAGTTCTCTAAAACTACTTGATGTATGATTCCAGCACCTGGCTTCCAAAAGCCTATACCGTACTTATCTGATACTGATTCTAAAAAATTAAATACCTCATTACTTGTATTAATAGCATGCTGAAGATCTTCATCAGCACCTATCTTTGCTTGTATCAAGTGATCGCAATGTACCGTAGAAGGCACTGCTACCTTTGACTTCCCTGCCATCATAAATTGCAAAAGCGCCATTTGAGCCGTCGCATCTTGCATCGCCACTCTGTCAGGAGCAAAAAATACATAATCTTTTCCTCTTCCAAATTCCCGTAAAGGGGAATCAGCATGAAGATGTGTATACAATATCTTTTCACTCAATGTTAGGGGTTTGCCCAATACTTTTCTCACCTTTTCCAGCTTGCCCGGTAAGGATTCATAATAAGCCTTAATCATTTCTATATCAAATGCCATAATTATAGATTTTGCGTTTTATTAACAGTGTCCAAAAGTACAAATTTTAACCATTTTCTTCTAGTTGTGATTTAAAAACATCACGTCTTTTAAAGATGCCTTTTGGTATTAATTTAGGTAACTATATTGCTAGGACACCAAATATAAATTATGCCAAAAATAACTTCGAATTTGCTTAATATGAATTGGTTATCTGTTTATTCGTGTATTTGTTTATAAAATTCTAAGATTATCATAAAAAAATCAACAAATAACCGCATAAACAACAATACATTTTAACAAATACCCCATAGACTAATTTAAACTTTTGGTGTATTAATATATAGGCTCCTTAATTTATTAAATCACTTTATAATAATACCTCTTAGATGCACTAAAGTTTTATTAAAAGAGTGAAACTTTAAGTTTTTACCTAATCTTCCACTTTTTTGCCTGAAATTTGTAACTAAATCCTTAAAAAACGTCTTTTATATAAGGGATTCTTTAAAGCACATGGTATAACTCGCAATAAGTCTATATTTGAGTCAGTTATATCCTAAATATTGTTAAATGACCTTGATTTCTAAATATTCACCAAACCTAGTATTAAAAGGAACTTTTTGCTTTCTTTTTTGCTTTTGCTTCTTTACTGGACTATGGGCTCAAGAATCCAAATTAGCACAGCAATATTATAGCAACGGAGAGTATGAAAAGGCATCCGCACTATATAAAAAGCTTTCTGAAAAGAATAAAAACAATGACTTCTACTTTGGTCGATATATTGAAGCATTACTAAACTTAGAAGATTATCCCTCTGCAGAAGAAGCCATCAAAAAACAAATAAAAGCCCAGCCAAAGAAAGTTCAGCTTTATGTTACCTACGGCAAATTATTCCAAAGACAGTTTTTAGATGATCAAGCAAAAGAACAATTTGACAAGGCAATCAAAAAACTACCTGCGGACCGTTTTATAATTTCAAAATTGGCAAATGCTTTTATTGGCTTGACAAAATATGAGCAAGCCATGGAGACCTATGAAAAAGGTGCAGAACTCTTAAAGGATGAAAATATATTTGCCTATGATCTTGGGGATCTCTATAGAAGAAAAGGAGACAACCCACTCATGATTAAATATTATTTAAAAAGCATTGAAAATAATCCTAGCAAATTGCCTAACCTCAAAACCATGATGCAAAGATACCTTGTGTCAGAAGAGGATTACGATGAATTGCAAACACAACTTTATGACAGGATTCAAGCGGATGATTCTGTGGTCGAATACCCGGAACTTTTGACTTGGCTTTTCATTCAAAGAAAAGATTATAAAAATGCTTTACGTCAAGTAAAAGCCTTAGACACCAGACTTAATGAGAATGGATCTAGAATTGTTAACCTGGCTAGCATTGCTGCAAATGCAAAAGATTATGATTCTGCCATTGAAGCATATGATTATTTAATTGAAACCAAAGGAGAAAGATCCACCTACTACATCGATTCAAAAAGAGAATCTTTGACTTGCAAAAGAAAAAAATTGGTTGCTGGCTTTGACTACACAGAAGAAGACCTTAGGGCTTTGGAATTGCAGTATCAAGGATTTTTAGAAGAGTTTGGAAAAACTAAATCAACCGCAAGCATCATTGTAGAACTTGCAGACCTAGAAGCATTTTACTTGAATGACCTTGACAAAGCCATTAGTCTATTAAAAGAATTATTGGGATATCCGGGCATCAATAAGGGCACCCTAGCAAAAGCTAAAATAAGTTTGGCTGACTTTTATTTGATGAAAGGAGAACGATGGGAAGCGACCTTACTTTATTCTCAAGTTGATAAGGATTTTAAAGATGACCAATTGGGTCACGAAGCTAGATTTAGAAATGCTAAGTTGTCTTATTACATGGGTGACTTTCAATGGGCACAAGCTCAATTCAATGTATTGAAAGCTTCTACCTCAAAGCTTATTTCTAATGACGCCATTGATCTTTCCGTTTTCATTACGGACAACCTCGGGCTAGATACCACTACTGCCTCTTTAAACCTTTATGCAAATGCGGACTTGCTTATCTTCCAAAATAGATTTGACGAAGCCTTTGACAAATTGGATACTCTAAGAAGGGAATATGCAGACCACACCTTGGTTGACGATGTACTTTATGCTGAAGCAAAAATTTATACTAAACTTAGAGATTATGTAAAAGCTGAAGAAAAGTATACCCGCATTATCAATAGCCACAAAGAAGAAATCCGTGCAGACAATGCTATGTTTGAACTAGCAGAACTGTATGAAAACCAGTTAAATGACTTAGAAAAAGCAAAGGCGCTGTACGAACAGTTGTTTATTGAGATGAGTGGATCTACGTATGCGGTGGAAGCCCGGAAGCGGTATCGGAAGCTGCGAGGGGATGAGATTTAGCTTGTTCATTGAGTGTGTTCATCGTTCATTGTTTGTATTGACCTAAAAAAAGAGTAAACAGTAAATGGTAAGGATAAAAGTTTAAAGTGCATTTCTTTTTAGGAACCAAAACACCCGCCGTAAAACGCATTTTTCGCCGTGCCCCGCTGTGAAACAAATAAATTCCACAAAACTCTCTGTGATACTTCATGCTTCTTTGTTTCCCAACGCAAAAAGAGTATCCTTCGATTCCGCTGTCGCTGCACTCAGGATGACAATCTTTCTGAGAAGCTTTTCAACACTAAGGGGAATAAAACGCTTTCGGATTCAAGAAAATGTTTCGGAAGCTCTCTACGTGCCTGGCTCTTCTGCAAGCTTCAGAAACACAGCTTTCGTTTGAATGTTAGACGGCGTGTTGTTTGACAGGTATCTGAGCTACTCTATTATACTATCCAATTCCTTTTGAAAAAACTGATAATATAAGCCCAAATCAAATCCATCTGCCATCGCATGATGTAACTCCACATTAACGGGCATCATTTTCTTATTGCCAACATCCATCACTTTTCCAAAAACGATTTTGGGGATGGCGTCTTTGGGGTCACCTCTACGGGCATTCTTGAAGGAGCTAAAAGGAATCCAAGGTAAAACGGAATAATGAATGAGGTCATCCTTATCATCTTTAGGTTCGAACAAAGCATCGGACTTAATGTCATCAATGGCTTTTTGACCATTTTTTAAAAAAGATATCATATCCTCTTCATACTTGAAATAACAAAATGTGAAAGTATTGTCTCCTAACAATATAGTACTCCCAAAATCTATTTTATCATAGCAAACAACAGCCTCTCCTTTGAACCTAAGTTTAAAGCCTTCTATGGCAGAAGCAGCTTTAGTACTTAAATAAAGTGAGCTAAGGAAAAAAGAAAATCCTTTATACCTACATTGGCGATACAAATTAGAAACATCAACTTCAAATGTGGTGTTAAAGTAAGGGTCGGCGTAGGTTTTAAATAAGTTAAAAATATCTTTGCGCTTCCAGGTGGTAAGGTCTATTTCTTTATACATCTATTATGATTTATTGAGCAATAATAAAACTTCTTATGATCATTTACAATGTTACAGTAACTGTAGACAAAGACATAGAAAAAGAATGGTTAAGATGGATGAAATCTGTCCATATACCAGATGTGATGAAAACCAAGCAATTTGTCGACAATAAAATTTGCAAAGTATTAGATGACAATCCAACAGGTACTTCTTATGCCATTCAATATAGCGCAATGAGCCTAGAGGACATTATCAATTACCAAAATAATTTTTCCAAAACTTTGCAAGCAGATCATACAAAAAGGTACCAAGGCAAATTTGCTGCTTTTAGGACCTTATTAGAAGTTGTATAATGAAGAACATCAGTGGCATCATTCTTTTGTTTATTGCTAATAGTATCTCATCTATTGCACAAGGCATAAGCATGATCGCTATACCATGGTATTTCGTACAGCAGGAAATGTTTCCGACCTATACCAAGTTTTTCATCTTTGCAAATTTCGTGGTATTGTTTTGGGTTCCTTACTGTGGTGTCATTATTGACAAATACAATCGTAAGAAGATCTTCTTGGTTGCCAATTTGATATCGGCTGTTATACTTATTTCAGTTGCAAGTATTGGATTTGCGAATGGAGGATTACCATGGTATTTTGTTGCAGGAATATTCGGTATGACATTTATGAACTACAACATTCATTATCCCAATTTGTATGCCTTTGTTCAAGAAATCACAGAACCACATCAATACGGAAAAATCACTTCTTACTTGGAGATACAAGGTCAGCTAAGCTCCATGTTGGCAGGAGCCTGTGCGGCTATCTTATTGGAAGGCGTGGTAAAAGGCCCACAGAATTTTTTAGGCCTACAAGTCAATATTCCGTTCACTATCGAAGCATGGAAGATTGAGGATATATTTTTGATGGATGGAATTACTTATTTTGTTTCCTTAATTATAATATCATTCATAAGCTATCAAGCTATCAAGAAACCAAAGATAGAAACGGGCAGTATCATGTCCCGTTTAAAAAGTGGCTTAGCTTACTTCAAAAAATACCCAGAGGTCTTTATTTTTGGCGTGTCTTCTTATTGCATTTTTGTTGTAGTTATTCTTGAGGGCTTTTTGCTCGGCGCAAAATATGTCGATGCACATTTGCAGGGAGGTGGAGACATGTATGCTTTTAGCGATGTCTGTTACTCAATAGGTGCTTTTTTAGCTGGGGTCACTATAAATACAATTTTTAGAAGAGTTAAAGCTCCAACAGCTTTGATTATACTTACTCTGATGACAGCCGCTTTGTTTTTTACCCTTTTCGCAACAAAACAGGCCTTCTTTTTATATGCTATGTTATTTGTTCTTGGTTTGACGAATGCAGGAGGAAGAATAATAAGAACGACCTTTTTGTTTAAGAAAATCCCAAATCATGTTTTTGGCAGGGCTGCCTCTTTATTCAACATGTCTAACATCCTATTTAGGATCATATTCGTAAGTGTTTTCAGTATTGCTTTTTTCGATGAAGCGAATAATATCATTTATACCTTTCTTATTTTATCCATTTTTCTAGTTTTAGCTGCAATTGTATTAATTACTAACAAAAGAGCGATAATCAATAGCAAATCCACATCGTAAATTCTAGATTATTATGTACTTTTGCCTTACAATAAATTTAGCGAAAATTCGCTGCACTAATACTTATTATCATGGATTTCCAATTAAATGAAGAACAACTAGCTGTTAAAGAAGCAGCAAGAGATTTTGCTCAACAGGAACTAAAACCTGGTGTTATAGAGCGAGACAATAAGATGATCTTTCCTACAGAACAAGTCAGAAAGATGGGTGAGCTAGGCTTTTTGGGTATGATGGTCTCACCGGAGTATGGTGGTGGAGGCATGGATACAATGTCTTATGTCTTGGCAATGGAAGAAATATCAAAAGTTGACAATTCCTGCTCCGTTATCATGTCTGTAAACAACTCCTTGATATGTTGGGGAATTGAAAAATTTGGAAGTGAAGCACAAAAGAGAAAGTACTTACCAAAGTTGACTTCAGGAGAATGGATAGGCTCGTTCTGTTTGTCAGAGCCTGAAGCGGGTTCGGATGCTACTAGCCAAACGACGACAGCCATTGATATGGGAGACCATTATTTGTTGAATGGGACAAAAAATTGGATCACAAATGGTACGACCTCTGCCGTTCACTTGGTGGTTGCACAATCAAATGTTGAATTAAAACATAAGGGAATAAATGTTTTGATTGTAGAGGCAGATTCAGAAGGAATTGCACTTGGTGCTAAGGAAGATAAATTAGGTATCAGGTCTTCAGATACATGTTCTATAATGTACAACAATGTTAAAGTTCCAAAAGAAAATAGAATCGGCGATGATGGCTTTGGTTTTAAATTCGCCATGAAAGTATTATCTGGTGGTAGAATTGGAATTGCTGCACAAGCGCTAGGTATCGCAGCAGGTTCTTATGAATTGGCTTTAGCTTATTCTCATGAAAGAAATGCTTTTGGCAAACCAATCAATCAACATCAAGCAATAGCTTTTAAGTTAGCCGATATGGCTACTGATATTGAAGCAGCAAGATTGTTAGTTTATAGATCCGCTTGGATGAAAGACCAAGGAATGAATTTTGATCTATCCAGTTCAATGGCAAAGCTTGCTGCTTCAGATGCTGCAATGAAGCATTCTGTTGAAGCAGTGCAAATACATGGTGGCTATGGATTTGTAAAAGAATATCATGTAGAACGATTGATGAGAGACGCTAAGATTACACAGATTTATGAAGGAACTTCAGAAATACAAAAAGTAGTAATCTCTCGATCAGTGATTAAAGGTGAAACACAAGTACAATTAAGCGGAAATAAGTTACAAAAAGCGTAATTAGTGCTAGTATTAGATTAAGCCTTACTTTTTTTCGTTTTAATCTACATGTACTTAATTACCTTATTCTAATGAAAGGAGCTTTAAAACTGGGTGTTATTGCACAAATTCCAATCTATGTGCATTGGACTTTTTCCCTTATCCTTTTGTCTATTCTCTATGTAGGATATACTTCCGGTCAGGATGCTACAGGCTATTTTTTCCTTTGCATATTCTTTATTGCCATGTTCAGTTTAGTGGTTATGCATGAATTTGGGCATTCCTTGACTGCAAGAAAATTTGGCGTTAAGACTAGGGACATTATACTGTCTCCAATAGGAGGAGTTGCTAGATTAGAGGAGATCCCAAAGAATCCATGGCATGAATTTTTAGTGGCAGTCGCTGGACCTGCGGTTAATTTAATAATGGCTCTGATTATTTTGCCTTTTCTACTTTTTGTCAGAGAAAATGGTTTTCACTTACTAGGTACAGAAGTTGATTTCCTAAGTAAGCCCGAGAACATTCTACCCATGTTATTTTATATGAATGCTATTTTAGCATTGTTTAATATGATTCCTGCCTTTCCAATGGATGGAGGTCGTGTATTACGAGCATTGCTTTCTATCAAAATGGGAAGATTAAAAGCAACTAGGATTGCAAGCATTGTCGGCCAAAGCTTTGCTGTTATTTTTTTGGTTTACGGAATTTATGCTTCGCATTTGGTATTGCCTTTTATCGCTGTGTTTATATTTTTAATGGCCAGGTCAGAATACAAAAATGTAAAAACAGAATCTGTTATAGATAATGCTACCGCCAAAGACCTCCTGAAAACAAAATTTACTCCGCTCTCCCCTTCTGACAAAATTTCTAGAGCAGTAGGTTTGCGCAAACAAGGTGAGAAGAGTTTTTTAATCATGCACCAAGAAGAGCCAATAGCGGTCTTGCATGAATTGTTCTTAGTCGAGGCTATGGAGCAGAATGATACGGATGCAGATGTTTTGGATTATAAGAGTAGTAATTTTGAAAAAATAACTCTAGATCAAAAGTTAAAACCATTGATAAAGGCTTTTCAAAATAATGGCTACAGCATTGTGCCTGTCTATGATGAAGAGGTACTTGTTGGAACTTTGGATATTGAGGCGATAAATAATTTTATCAACGAGCAGACTTCCTAGGGCCATCAAAAGATTTTCTCTTATTAAATGCAAAATGTCAAAGCGAATTCAATCACTTTGACATTTTGCATATAAAATTTTACATTTTGCGGTTTATTTTTCCCTTTTAGATTCCGAGCTTAGCTTTTACCATGTCAGATACATCGTCCGCTTCATCTACATAAAGCAATGCATTAAAAATGGCGGAGTCAAATATCATTGTGTAGCCATTTTCTTTTCCAACTTCCTGAATGGCATTATTCACTTTATCTAAAATTGGCTTTAATAATTCTACTCGCTTGTCTCTGATTTTTTGATCATTCTCTCTTTCCAGTTTGACAATTTCTTCTTGCATTACTTTTAGTTTTGCCTCTTCTTCTTGCTGTTGTTTTGGGCTCAAAGTTCCTCCTTGGACCAATTTGTTTAAATTATTATAGGCCACCTCAAATGCTTCCATTTTTACTGTGAATGCGTCAATAAGTTGTTTTTGAAATTTCTCTAATACAGCATCAGAGTTGGCTACATCGGGATATATCTCAATAATATTTCCTGAATTTAGGTGTCCATACTTTTGAGCAAAGCTATTTAAGCTACAAAAAAGTAAGATTAATAATATGAACTGTTTATGAAGAAAGTTGATCATGAAACTATTGTTTTTATAAATTTAAAGTTACGAGCAAAACGTCGAAACTAGGTAGAATATTGAATGATATTTCCACAAATCCCTCAGCAGCGAATAAAGTCTCCAAATCGTTAGATAGTTATTCAATGATACCATTTACGCTTTACAATATCTTATAAGGTTTTGAATTTATTCCACTGTAGGCAAGGCAAAAAACGCAGTCAGAGTCAAAGCTATGGCGGGTATTTCTAACGCAGCATGCTTTTGAATAAAACAAAATATATTCGATTATTGTAAGGGCAAATGGTATATAGTGATAATTATAAGGTTTTTCACAATATTCTTAGGAATCATAAGGTTTCTTTAAGGATGATACTTTTTAGCTATATTTAGTATGATTTACCTGTTGTAAGTGAGCAGTAAATTGTATAAATTACTAAACCTGAAATAATGAATATCGCCATAAATTTGAAAAACCAGGAAAAAGACTTGATAAAAGCCTGTATTGCTAAAGAGCGATGGGCCCAGAAAGTACTCTATGAAGAGCACTATGGCAAGTTAATGGGTGTATGTTTGCGATATTCCAACAATAAGGATGATGCATTAGATATTCTTCATGAGGGTTTTATAAAGATCTTTAAGAATATTGATAAGTATAAGCCTGGCACGTCAATAATTGCTTGGATGAGAAGAATAATGGTCAATACAGCAATTGATTATTATAGAAAGATGGTTAGAAGAAGAACGGAAGACATTGACACTGCTTACGAAGTGAAGAGCGAAGAGGCTGATGCGATCAGCAAAGTAAGTGAAAAAGAAATCTTAGAAGCAGTACAATCTTTGTCTCCAGCTTATAGAGTAGTTTTTAATTTATATGTAATTGAAGGTTATTCACACAAAGAAGTAGCAGATAAACTAAATATCACTGAGAGCACCTCCAGATCTAATTTGGTTAAAGCTCGTATGAAGTTAAAAAAGATATTAAAATCGAGATATACTAAGCATGGAGAATGAATACCTAGATAAGGTAATTAAGGCACATTTAGAGCAGTATGACGCAGGTGAGCCTGGAAATACATGGGCTACTTTGCAGAATCAACTAGATACTGCTAGTGATTCCTCTTTTGACGATAGTATCAAAAATAAACTAAACAATCTTGAAGAAGTTTATGATGCTGCAACTTGGACAAGTTTAGCAGCTGCTCTAAACCAAGTGGATACTGGCTTAGCTATTGACGAGCTTATTGATTCTAAAGCTAAATCTGCTTTAGAAAATATTGACACCAATTATGATCCATCTACTTGGGATGTTCTCGAAAATAAAATTCAATTAGAGGAAGATCTTTCCAATATCGAAATTCCTGAAGAAGTTGATCTAGCGGCATATAGTTCTTTAGACAACCTTACCGTTCCATATGACGAAAGCAATTGGGACAAATTTCAAAACAAACTCGATAGGGAATTTGTCTTGCCGTATACCTTATTGTTTAAGTATAAATTTGCAGAGTTGTCCTTGCTGTTGTTATTCCTTTTAGGTGTAAGTCAGTTTATGCCTTTAAAAAAGGCAAATAAAATATTTAAGAAGGAAAACATCGAGATACTAGCTGAACAAAAAATCGATGATCAGCATGAGATGAACCAAAATTCAGAAATGTCTATTTTGCCAAAGCTTGTAGAAAAAAGAGATTTAGAGCAAAAAAATCTAGCTGATAATAATCAAGCTGTTGATTCTAGTTTTGAAAGTACTGAAACTAAAAACACATTACTTTCTTCAAGTAAAGTCAATAAAGATAGTGATCAAATCATTGTCAAAAATGATGTTTTAAATAATTCAAATTTAAATAGCCTTTCAGAACTTAGCGATTTCAATTCTGGACCTGGCCTTAAAGCTAAAAGCTTAAGTACAAGCCCATCCATTAAATCTAATGTCATTGCTAAGGCAAAAACACTACTAAGTAAAAATGAAGCTATACTAGATTCAAATCCATTTGAAGAAAAAATTCAAGGTCAAGAAGCGCTTGAAGATCAATTTATTTCGAGTCCAAATCTATTGAAAGCTGCCGCTATAAGCATGTTAAGTGATGGCTCAGACGAGATCATACCAAACTGTATTGTTTGCAAAAATCCTGTTTCATTGCTACGTTGGAGAATGTCAGCTCAAGTAAATGCGGACTATAACTATATCATGACCCCTTACGATAAGGCTTTATCCGTAAAATCCTATCAACATGCCGCTCTTGGCTATGGTGCTGGTTTAGCAACAAGTTTAGGACTAGGTAGATGGGATATAGAATTGGGCGCAAATTATGTCTCAAGAAAATATACTCCAAAACCTATATCAGAAAAAGTAGGAAATATTTTAGATGGATACTTAAGTTTTGAGTTAGATAAAATTGAATTGAATTTATTAAATGTTCCTTTACATATTAGGTACTATTTTAAAACTGAAAAGAAAACTGAAGTTTTCATTTCTGGTGGTGCTTCTTTGAATATCGCGATGCAAGCCAATTATTATAAAAAGGCAGAGTTTGCTAGTAGACAACGAACACCAAACTTAAGCAAGGCTGATCAATTGTTAGATGGAACATTGATAAATACACAAAAGATATATTCCTTAGGTCTGCTAGACGGAGGTTCCTTCTTGGAAAACAGATACTTTACTGCTGATCTAGGTCTAGGCTTTGAAAGAAAAATATCACACAGGTATAGTATTTTTGGACAAGCTAATTATCAACATTTCCTTGACAATGGAATTGGTCCAAACAAAGACAGATTCAATAGTGTGAGTTTGTCAGCTGGCGCTAGAGCTTTATTTAGATAAACGGATCCAAACTTTTCTTATTTTTTTATGTATTCTTACTTAACTTCAGACTAACATACTTTGTTATTCTAGAAAAAAGTCATGCATATTCGTACTACATTCTATATTTTGTTCTCAATCTTTTTACTCAACAGTTGTGGGACTGTAGAAAAGGTCAAATCTGATGCTTTACCTATTGCACATGATGATTGGGATATCCTGCTAAAAAAGCATGTTTCCGAAGCTGGCAATGTGGATTACAAGGGATTTTTAGAAGATAAGGCACTATTTGAAGACTATATTCAGAAACTAAGCAAGCATCATCCAAATGATAAAAATTGGCCTAAAGCTGATCAGTTAGCCTATTGGATCAACGCTTACAATGCCTTTACACTCAAATTAATTCTAGACAAATACCCCGTTTCAAGTATTAAAGATCTTAAGAGTGGAATTCCATTTGTGAACACAGTTTGGGATATCAAGTTTATAAATATTGAAAATTCCATTTACGATTTAAATAACATTGAACATGGAATTATCCGAAAGCAATTTAAAGATCCTCGAATCCATTTTGCTGTTAACTGTGCTTCCTATTCTTGTCCTCGCCTTCGAGCTGAAGCATTCACGGCTAGTCGATTGGAAGAGCAATTAGAGGATCAAGCCAAATATTTCGTCAATAATATTAGAAAAAATATCATTG
The DNA here is from genome assembly GCA_938018185.1 of uncultured Saprospiraceae bacterium. GTDB lineage: Bacteria > Bacteroidota > Bacteroidia > Chitinophagales > Saprospiraceae > JALZVN01. The sequence goes on along the minus strand of CALIIW010000285.1, from coordinate 18,860 downwards.
GTGAAAATGAAGTTAATTTATCAAAACTATTTTTATGGTATGCTGGAGACTTCAAGCAAGACGGGAAGGATGTTGTTGATTTTATTAATCAGTACAGTAATATAAACATCAGCAAAAATGCTAATGTAAAATATTTAGACTATATCTGGACGCTAAATGAATAGTATGGAATTTTATTTGCTATTATTCGTTAAATTGTAGCATCTTACCTTAAAGTAGCTAAAGTTAATTTCAAGTTCAAGCTTAAAACACCGCAGTTATTTTAAATTAATTTCATTAAAAAAAATTCTGATATGAGATTTTTAATATTTTTCTTTTGTATTACTATTTCCTTGTTTTTTAGCTGTCAGTCAGATCCAAAAACTGATACAGTAGAAGAAGAAGTAGTAGAAGCGCCAAAAGAGGAAAAGATGAAGATAATTCGTGAGCCTATAGAGATATTTCCATCGACTGAAAAAGACTATCCAGAAGATCTAGTTGCCATGGGGTTTCCAATTCACCCTAAAGTCGCTGTACACAATGTGGGAAGTACTAGAATCAAAGAAGAAGGACTCTTAATGCAACTAAACACCTATATAAGTGAAGAGGAAGTTGCTTCCTATTATCAAAAAGAAATGAAGAATCTTGGCTGGACAGAAAGTAAGTTGAAAGTATTTAAAGGAGCAAATAGAGCGCTTAAGTTTGACAAGGATGGTTTGACTTGCAAGTTTATAATAATCGATGAAGCTGATCAGAATTATAGGAAAGTAGCTGTTAATGTAACAAAGGCTTTAGATATTTCTAAATATCAGTAAAACTCGAGTTTATTTGTTTTGCTAATTTTTCGAAGGTTTCTTTATCTAAACTTTTCTTAGGTTTCTCGAAATTCATATCATGCAATTCATTGATAGGAATAAGATGTATGTGTGCATGAGGTACTTCTAAACCGATGACTGTGACGCCTATTCTGTTACAAGGAATAACCTTTTGAATAGCCTTTGCCACTTTTTTTGCAAAAATCATCATCTCTCCTAGGTCATCATCCTGGATATCAAATATGTAATCCACTTCCGTTTTTGGAATAACGAGTGTATGTCCTATGGCAACAGGATTAATATCAAAGAAAGCTAAGAAGCGATCAGTTTCTGCAATTTTATAAGAGGGAATTTCACCAGCTATTATTTTAGAAAAAATGGAGCTCATGAATTAGGCAGTTATTTCTAGAATTTCAAATTCAAGAATTCCTCTAGGCGTTTCAACTTGAGCAATTTCTCCAACTTTTTTTCCCATCAGACCCTTTCCAACAGGTGAATCTGAAGAGATTTTTTTCTCTTTAAGATTAGATTCAGCCTCAGGAACTATAGTATATGCAAGTTCTTTATTTGATGTAACATTTTTGAGTTTGACTTTTGTCAGAAGGGTTACTTGAGAAGTGTCAATATTATCAGTATCTAATATTTTCACATCGGACAGTTTTGTATCCAATTGTGAAATTTTCATTTCTAACATACCTTGTTCATCCTTAGCAGCTTTGTATTCTGCATTTTCAGATAAATCTCCTTTTTCTCTTGCTTCAGCTATTGCTAGGGCAATTTCTCTTCTTTTATTGGTCTTCAAGTCATCAAGCTCTGCTTTAAGCCTGTCATAGCCTTCTTGAGTGAGATATAGAAATTTTGCCATGATATAAATATTTTAGTAATTTAATATTATCAACAATCAAAAATTAAGGAAGTTGATGAAATAAAAAGAACGTTTCCTCTTCTAGAGGAAACGTTCTTATCAAAGTTAACACTTTTTTTATTTTTTTTAATCTATAGCTAAGAATTCAATGCTTTAGAAGTTCAATCTTATTGCAATACTATGCGAACCATCCCAAGGATTTGATGCTCTATAGCCATAATCTATACCGAATTTATCTTCTCCACCTTTTTTAAATGGAAGCACAACAGAAAGGCCAGCAGCTAAACCAGTATAAACTGGTCTTTTATCAATACCAGAGCTTTCAGAACTATCATTTGTGTACTTGTAAGCTGCTCTTAGTTGAAAAACAGAACCTAGACTAAACTCAGCTCCAATTCCTAATTGATCTTCAGAAAAAGAATTTGAGGTAAAGTTTCCTAAGACGGTTATTTTATTAGTTTCGCTTAAAGGAAAATCATAAGATAGACCAATATTAAGTACCGACGGCAATTCAAAAGAAGCACCTCTGGCTGAAAGCGTATTTGTGTTTCCAGAAACGGTACCTCCCACTTCTACTTGTCTAGACAAACCTTCTCCTTTATAGGTCATTGGAGAACCAACATTTCTAAGGGAAATTCCAAATTTAAATTCATCATTATCACCTGTGACATATTGTACCCCAGCATCAATAGCGAAACCGAAAGCTTGAAGATCTGCGGTTGATTCAGAAATTCCTCTAAGTGTTACCCCTACAGAAACTTTATTCTCAAATAAATGTGCGTATGATAAACCAATGTTTACAAAATTTGGTGAGAATGTTGCACCAGTTCCTTCAGGTGATTCTGTGGTAGTAACGGCAATATCTCCAATATCCAAAGCCATGATGCTCAAACCGAAAGTGCCTTTTTCACCTACTTTCTGAGCAATTCCGATAGCATTCATTCCGATATCTGTACCAGCTAAATATATTGTGTGTCCGATAAGCAATTCTGTACCTTCTATTCTAGACAATCCAGCAACATTAAGTCTCATTGCTTCTACCCCTCTGATCCCAGCAGTATTCATCGTATGTAATCCTGCGCTTCTTGCCCATGGATTCATTATTAGTTCATATGCCCCTGCTTCCCCTTGTCTATCTGGATTTCCACCAAAAAGAAAAGTTGAACAAAGTAGCATGGAAAAAACTAAGATTGTTATATTTTTTATCATGATATTTCTTTTAAGTTTTTAATTTTTTTCTTCCAGCTAATTAAAGCTGGAAGAAAAAATTAATTATACATTTTACAATCCAGATGGATCAAATTGTCTATTTACACCAAACCATTTAATTACTCTCTCTCCTAATCCGTCAGCTGCTACATGAATTAGATACACCCCTGAAGCGATAGGTATACCAGCGCTGTTTTTCATATCCCATTCTTGAGCAGAACTTATTTGTTTGGCACAAGTTCCTGGGTTATTTCCAGAAATAGGTATTTCAACTTCGTCTCTGTTGTATTGCCTAATGAATTGTCCATTTAAAGAATAAATCGTTACAACACACTTAGCAGGTAAGTTTGTAATCTTTACAATGTTATCAAACTCAGATGTTTCATAAGCTGAATAAGCCAAGTATGGGTTTGGTACAACATTGATTTGATCAAGTTGCTCATCGTATTCCTCTTGCGTATCGTTTGGATTTGCAGCCTTACCTTCAATTTTAAATTTATAAGAAGGAAAAAGATTGTTTTCACGGGTAGAAGGATTAGGTCTATTCTCCCATGGGCCACTATTACCACCTCCATCTGCAATTTCGTATGGATTGTCAACTCTCAACTTGATTACTGTTTCTGTTGGAATCAAGCCATCTTCATAGGATAACATTTCCATTCCTTGAGTTACTAGTGGGATTGCTGCCCAAGTAATTTCTCTAGCGCCCTCTGCTCTTCTCAAAGGATTTGTTTGTGAGAATTTGTCTCTTTGGTAAGCACAGCCATCGTACGGTGTTCTTGTAACGTACACAAAGTGATGACCTCCAAGCACTCCATCAAATATTCCTCCCGCATTTCCGGCAAGCTGTAAATTTGTTTGTGAAGTAGGATTCCACATCATGTCAGAACCATTTGGATATTCATTGTCAAAATTTGCCAAGAAATTCTGTGCATCACTTCCTTCATGATTACCATAAACAGAGTTTTCACCAAAGAATATATTCAATCTTTGCCCAGTCTCAACATCAATTGCATAACCAGGGAACCATCCCATAGAATTGCCATCACCGTCTTCTTCAGGGTTGCCATTGCTATCTGCTGTCTTCTTCACAGAAGGAGCAACTCTAAGTTCAAAATTTTCTGCACCACCTTGAGTACTAAGACCCAAAGTTCCGTATAAATAAGGAGTAGCCGTTTCAATGACAACACATCTACTCCATAAATCTTTATTAGAGGTCAACACGATATCAACATTGTTTAAGGAATCTAACAGATTCTTTTGACGTGCTATATCAGCAGCTGAAGCCATCCAACCAGAAGTGATGTATGGTACAGGTCTTTGATTATAATCCGCAAGATAAAAAGGGTGAAAAACTCCAGCACCAAGAGCTGAAAAAGCTTGATTCGGATCTCTATCAAAAAAGTCCTCTCCATCATTGGTAGGCATAAAGTCAAGACCTGGGAATACTCCATCAGTGATTGGAAATAACCAGCCTAGCTTCGGATCATTGTAGGTTATTGTTTGACCAATAGAACCGTTTTCAGGCTCTTCTACAAAACCAGCATCCTCAGTTTGTCCTATAGAAACAGTGAAACCTAAAGTTTTGAAAATTTGTTCGTTGATTGCTTCGATATTTCTCTCTGAATCAGAGATCAAATCATTCGTTTCAGCATCGTATAAACTCCAACCAACTTGATTCTCTATTTCTCCATCAAGGAAAGTTTCTCCGTTTTCAAATCTCAAAATATACTCTCCATCAACAACTCTTAAAGGATCATGAATTTTGATAGAAACTGGAGCAGAACCAGGAAGATAGGTTACTTCACCTTGATATATTTCATCGATAGATTGAGCATCAAAAATTCTTTGTCTTTCTTCATCCGAAATATCTAAGAAATTTCCTCCTGCACCAACACCATCAAGTCTTGTTACAACACCTCCATCACCATAGTCAGAATTTAAACCTTGGTTTACGATCGGTCTAGGTGTAACCTTATATGTTTGAATATTTTTTCTTCCTTCTAAATATGGTCTTTCTTGACCAACTCTTTCATCAAGATCAAAAGTTTGCCAATTGTTATAACCATAAGAAATAGCAACAAAGTAGTAATCTTTATGATTTACTAAACGAATGTTGTCTCCTGAGGCAAATTTATCTTCAGTAATTTCGAAAGTATGCTGGATCCCAGTATTGTTTCCTTCAACTTTTAGTTCTGGAGTATAAGCAGTTTGAGAGGAATTGGTTTCATCAGAATTAGGATTCTTTATTTCTGACCAATTATACAAATCCGTTACATCATTTTTGACATCGGACTGAAATACTAAAGCGGATCTTGAAGGATCATTGAGTTCTCCTGTTGTGACATCTGGACCAGCCAGTTGAAATACTTTGTAGCCTTCAAAAACATAAGACTTTTCTTTGTCGGTGAATTCTGGACCAGCTTTTGATCTTACATCAAGTTCACAGTATTCTTCATTAGCATTGTTTGATGTTAATTCATCGTTAGTAAGAACCGCAACTATTTTTCTGTCTAATTCTATCCACCCAACGTCTGGTGCATCAGGACCATCTGTAATATCAAAACAGTTATCAAATAAGTTTTGAGCCAAATCATCGGCAGACTGTAATCTACTAATATCTGGACATGGATAATCCATATTCGGTACCCATGGAACTCCAATAATAAGTTCATTTACAGCACCTGGACGTAATCTAAATGGACCAGAAACTTGTAATGTTCTTCTATCATCAAAAGGAAGATCTGCAGTACACATAGACCAACCATTTTCATTATTAGGTTCATCTGGAAAAACATAGGTTGAAGGAAGATTTCCACCAACACCAGAACCACCGATTGTAATTAAGGAGCCATCTCTCCATCTACCGGTTAGGTAGTTATAATATTCTTGTGCATTACCTGGATCTTGTGTCTGAGGTGGCGGATTACCAACACCTCTATTGATATATACAAATGAGCTCATACCCAACTCCACTTCTACCTCTTCTCCATCTACAATTCTTGGTGCTTTTGGTCCTCTAAAGTAATCAACTCCAAGAATTGGAATATCATTACAATAAGTTTCTACACCACCAGGACAGTTACAACCAGTTGCTCCATCCGTAGCATCATCATTGTACAAGTACATCATAGATCTAACAGTATCACAACCGATATAATCATCTTCAGAACAACCTAAATCTCCATCTACCCACATGGCAAAATAAGTACTATCAATAGTTTCAATAGCTCTATTAATAAGCTTATACCTCATAAAAGTCATGTCATTCAGTTCATCGTTGGTTGCATAGGCAAAGGCTTGAACTTGAACTTCCATTTGGATTGCATCCCCTTGCGTAATGTGGGTACCACCTGCATCATTATATATCCAGAAATACATTTCGTCTGGGTACTGAGCCAATTCACAACCACGAATTTCAATGATCGGATAATCTCCAAATTGAGGATTGTAAATAGCATCTTCATTTTCATCCCAGAAAGCTCCTAAGCCTTGATCTGTATTAGGAAGTTCGAAGTTATTGATGTTAAAGAAAAATTCATTTCCTTTTGCTGGCCATCCTTTGACTCCTAATGGAATTAGGTCTGTTGGATAATCCGTACTGTCAGCTTTTGCTTTTGCCCAATTTCTTAAATGCTCATCAATTTCTGCTCCTGTAACTTTGAACAATTTGTCCCAATTCTTACAGGTTTCGAAATCAACATTACCTGAAACTGGATCTAATGGACCAGGCCAAAAATCTGTCGTACCATTTGCAGTACCATATTGTTTAGCTGCTAGTTTCAAGTTACCTGCAGGATCCACACCACCTAACCATACAGCACCTGCAAAAATTGAAGATACTTCTGGAAGTCCTGGCTCTACATTAGGAACAATGTATAGACCTTGGTTACCATCCCACCATACATCACCCCCTACTAATAATCTTGCTCTAACATTATTAACAGATATATCATCCTCATCAGTTGCAACCGCACAATCCATTCTATAAGAACTTTGGCTTTGCTTCTTTCCTTTGCCTTCTGATTCTGGGTTTTTGAAGCCATAACTTGGATTCAAAAAACCTAAACAAAAGAGGGCTAATAAACTATATTTTAATTTTTCCATCATTTTATGATTTTACTTTTTTGTTAATGGGTTTTATTAGAAATTAAATGATGCACCTAGAAACATTCTTCTTGGAAGAGAATAAAATGTTGGATTAACTTCTCTCCATTGATAAGATGCTAAATAGGAATCTAATAATTGACCCGACTCTACAGTTTGTCTGATTGCATCTTCTCCAAATGATGAAGTCAAATAACCGTCATCTTCTGGTGAACCTGTAAACCTGTATACATTAATCACATTCTGTTGATCAAGTAAGTTTTGAATTCTCAAATACACATTCAATCCTAAATTTCTCTTTTTTGTATTTGGTTCAGCTTTATTTAACGTGAAAGTAAATTGCTTATCAATCTTAAGATTTAACCAATAATTCCAGGGTCTTCTTGCACCATTCAAAGCTGAATTACGTCCTCTAGATCCCAATAAATCAGGCACAATTTCTGAAGAATAAGGTCTTCCAGAAACAGCTGATCCATTTAAATTTATACCTGCATTTGCAAAAATGTCATTTCCTAAAATTTTTGGCCCTGTGTACTTAGGTCCATTTCCATATCTGTAATCTAAGGTTACGTTTAGACGATGTCTTTCATCAAAGTTCAGTGGGAATAAAGTTCTCAAATTACCATTTGAAGTCAAACCAGCTTGTGAGCCAGTGTCAGAACCAGTTCCATCAGCAAACTGTAAGGTATAAGAAGCATTAACTGTTATGTTCTTTGTTCTTCTCAAATCGTACTGTAGAGAAAATCCTTTTACCGTACCAAAATCTTGATTATCAAAAGTTGTATAAGTACTGATAGGACTAGCTACATAAAGATATGGTCTTCTTTGAATCATATCTCTCATCTCTTTGTAATAAGCTGCTATTTTCAATGCAGAAGAATTAGAAATCTTTTGTTGGAAACCTACTTCATAATCCACTGTTCTTTGCGGCTTAAGGTTTGGGTTTTGAAAAAGAATATTTGATCTTTCCTCCATGTATAAATACTGAAGTGGCGTAGTCAATGCTTGACCTGAACTTGGTCTTTGAACTAAGATGTCATAGTGTGCAAAGAAGTTTGCATCTTCAGAAATTGGGAAAGAGAATGCCAATCTAGGCATCCAAATAAGTTTAGGTTCAAAATCCTCAAACGAATTATTGATATCAAAATCTTTATCTCTAATGTTATTCACTCTATTTGCGTAGTACCTTGGAGTAACAACACCACTACCAAAAATAATGTTTCCATCATTCGCAGCTTCCCCATTTGGAAAATACCATTGTTCTCCATCTCTATAAGCGGCAACATCCGTTGAACGTTCAGAATCACCATTTATATAAACAACAAAGTCGTCTTCAACAGTCAATGGTTTTGTAAGAGCTGAAGTTTCATCAAGCGCATAAAAGTCTCTTGCATTCATCCCCTCATATAAGGTATAAGGATCTTTAAGCACTTTCGTATTTGCATCGTATCTATCTACCCGTAGTCCCAATCTGAAGATCACATCCTTGAAGGTGAATTTATCCTGAATATATGCAGCGGCATATATGGGTTGAAAGGATCCTATGGGGAAATCCCTGACACCGTTTTCGTCTGTTGAAGAGAAAAAATCATCAAATGAAACATCATTTCCTAACTTTTCTCCTTTGTAGTCATAGCCATAATAGTTTAGAGAAATACTCGTATTATCATTTAACTCTTGGGCTGAAAACAAACCTAAACTAAGTTGGTCTGGATTTAATTTGTCAACATTAAAGAATTCCTCAACAGGCGTACCATCAATTTGTCTTACTCTTTCAAAGAAATAATTTCCTTCAAAATCTTCGGCAAAATTATTTGGAGCCAATAGAGCAAATGAATCTAAAGGCGATGGAATAAATCCATTAAAATCTTCAAAAAAGTGTCCAACAACATTACTTGTATCAACACCAGATAAATGTCTATTTACCTGACTTCTTGCCAATATCCATAATGCATTTGGTCTAATATCATATCCTCTTAAGAATCTTTGTTCATAGTTGATACCAAACTGAATATTGTGTCTTCCTTTATTAGAACTACCACCAGGAACAATTTCGAAAGAACTTGTTGCTCTGAATGTATAATAATCTCTGTCTCTTTGTTGGTAAAGATTATAAACCGTTCCAATATTATCGTGAAAATTCCAAACCTCATGTGCTTCTCCTCTATAATCACCATTAACTAAAATGAAATCGTTATCATTAGAAGTATCTTCAAACAACTTATTATAGTTTGTCAAAGTCGGATTAGAAGCACCTGGAGTATATCCAACAAATTCTCTTAAATAATCTTCATGAGCAGTAGGCCCTAAGAATGGAATTATGTTTGCTTCTGACCAGTCTGATTCTCCAATAGTAGGAACCCACTGATAGTCAAAATTACCGATGTGACCGTAGGAGAAGAAATCATCTTCGTGTCGAGTATCTTGTCTCGTGTATAAATTCTTTTCATATCCAAACTGCAAAGTATAAGCTGCATTTTGGATAATAGAAGCTTTTCTGTCTTCTCCTTCAGCAGTATTCTGAGAGACACCTTGTTTGCCTAGTTTATGACGAAATCTAAAGTTTCCTCTATATCTTCTATCTAATTCGATTGGGTTGTTGTGACTATTTAATGTTGTCCAAGTACCTCTCCATTCTGAAAATGTTCCTCTTTCATTAGCTGGAGTTGTAGATCCATAACCAGGTGTGAATAAATCAGATCTATCCGAATAATTTCCAGATACAGTTACATCAATTGCATCAGATAATCTTGCATCCAATTTAGCTGTAAAGTTGTATAGTTCTTCCTTTTCATTTGGTCTATAATCCAAGATATCCACATTGTCATTTGTTAATTCTTGACCAGAAGGAATGATAGAAGGAAGACCATTTATAACAACCTCTTTCATTGGGTTATCAATTAACTCTTGTCTAGACTCATCGTTTATTACATAAATAGGAAGTGCTGGCGGATCATCATCTCTTCTCAATCTATATTGACCTGAGAATCTAAATCCTAAGATAGATGTCTCTGTGCCATCTTCGTATTGTCTTTTAAGAATTGGGCCTGAAACATTGGCTCTCAAAAGATTGTATCCATAATTATCAAATAATTCAGATGTCTCTGCTTCAATTCCTCCACCAAATCTAGAAGAAGGTCCTTTTGTTGTAATAGAAATTACACCACCAGAAACATCACCATAACTTGCATCTACCCCACCAGTAATAACTTGAAGTTGGTCAATTTCTGATTCAGGGATAAGATTTCCCCTTGTCAAGATACCATCAACGATGTAGACCGTACCTTCTGTCCTAGATCCTCTAATTGCAAGAGCATCTCCATCATCTCCAGAACTTACACCCGCGGATGTTGCAGCCAAACCATTTATTGATCTAGTTGGCAAGTTCTTGATCTCTTCAGAAGTAACAATACTACCCTGAGTAGTATTATCTTGCTCGATAAGAGGTTCTCGATAAGCAATGACCTCTACTTCTATTAGATCAATACCTCCATCTTCTCCAATCTGAATATTTAGAATATTCGATTTTCCTGCATAAACCACAACATCTGTAATTCTTTGCGGTTGATACCCAACGTAAGTAGCTTCAACATTATATGTACCAGGGTCCATATTTGAAAAGCTGTAGTTGCCATCAAAGTCAGTTTCAACCCCTGTTACTAGGTTTCCTTCTTTATAAATGGCAACATTCCCAAAAAGAATAGGCTCTCCAGTATCTTTGTCAGAGATATTTCCGGAAAGGGAAGTTGATTGGCCTATGACTACTGTTCCACTGAGAAATAGGAACAACAACGTAAATAGTACATTTCGTGCCATGTAGTTTTGTTTTGATTGATTTATTAATAATATTAATTCCATTTTAGACTAGTGTGCAATGATAATAAAAAGGCCTCTTTTATCAAAAATATAAGGCTGCAATAAACGTTGTCAGTCAATTAAGTTTGAATAAAAAAGTGGATTAATCTAAATCCTGTTTAGTATGGCATTAAAGCTTAATCTGTAATGAGTTAATAACTAAGCTTGTCTTCCATATTTAAAAATGATTGCTAATCTCTATTTGGTCTAAAGATAATTTTAAAATAGTCCTGTTTTCAACTAAACCTTAGCAATAAATCAGTATGCTGATCTGCTTTATTTAGACATTTCCATTATTTTATCAAAAAGAACCATTGACATACCTACTTTAGATTTATCTGACCATCCCGCAACATGCGGGCTGTAAATAGTTTGCTTAAGATTAAACAATTTGTCATGAATCTCTAATTCCTCAAGGGTAAATGTCTTCGGATTTTCATTTTCAAGAACGTCTAGACAAGCTCCCGACACTTGCCCGCTTTCTAGACCTAACAGCAAAGCTTTTGTATCCACAATTGGGCCTCTAGAAGTATTAATTACAATAATTTTCTTTTTACATTGCTTTATAAAGTCAGTATCCAAATAATAATGGGTTTCTGCATTATACTGCACATGAAAACTAATAATGTCGGCTTCCAACCATATATCTTGCAAGGAACTTTCTTTTACAAATGCCATTTCTTCAGTAAAAGAATTTTTGTACTTATCATAAGCTAAAATTTGTACATCCAATCCGGATAATTTTTTAGCAAACTGAGCACCAGTGTTTCCAAAGCCTATAATACCGACTGTTTTGCCCGACAACTCAAAACCACGGTTTCTTTCTCTTTCCCATATCTTATTTCGTACTTCTTCATCTGCCCATCTTAACTTGTTCAAAAGACCCAATAGCATAGCCAATGCATGTTCTGCTACCGCATTTCTATTGCCTTCCGGCGAATTGATGACTTTTATGCTCCTTTTTTCACATGCTTTTAAGTCAATTGTATCTAAACCTGAACCAGGTCTTCCAATAAATTCAAGAGATGTTGCATGATCCAAGAAATGCTCATCGACTTTGAAACTTGCCCCTCCTACAATCAATCCCTGATAGGACTTTATCAAAGTAGTAGCTTCAGCTACAGAAATTCCAGGTTTATAGTCCACATGAAAGCCTTCTTTAATCAGACTTTCTATCAATTTGGGAAACACTTTGTAAGTAATGAGTATATTTTTCATTTTATGCTATACAATATTTGATTCAAAAGTACTTATCTTGCTGATATACACCTTAATAAGATGAAACCAATAACAATATTAGCTATTTTAACTATTCTTTTTGCCAGCTGCACACAAGAGCCTATAAAAGAAGAAGACCCTTTGAAAAATGTACAAGTTGTCACAGACATTTATACCAGCTACGATATTGACACTGGTATCTTGAAAGGGGAAGCAAATTTTCAAGCCGGCAAGTATAGGGAGCATGCTATTGCAGCTCACTTAAACGGAAAGCTTTACATTAATGAATTTGAAGTACCCAAAATTCCCTTAAAGAGAAAATACTACAAGTATTCTTTAAAGAAGAAAACCCCTGCGCCAAAAGAATATAGCTTTAAATTTGATCTTGAAAATGGACTCAAGGAACAAATTGACCTTCCATACATGCCAATTGACACCTTCTTTATATCTCCTTCTCAGTTTACAGAAAACGATCCTCTTATTATTCATTGGGAAGGGCCTCCTTTAGAAAAAGAAGAAACAATGATGATCATGTTTACGGATGCCAACGATGAAATTAAACCTTGGAGAATGAATGGACCTAGTGATAAAAACAAACTCATAGTGCCTAAGGAATTAATATATACATTAGCAACTGGACCAGGTACTATTTATCTCACTAGAAGAAGAAGGGTTGAAGGCATAAGTAAAATAATGGATTATATCATTACAACTGAGTTTGTAACACCAAAGGTTAATTATAGGTCTACTAAATAGTGGTAAAACATTGATAATCGATTTTTTTGTCATGATTTTTTATAAAAATCACGCCAAATGAATTCAGCTATATCTAGTACCAAGTGTTGACACCTGACATAAGAAGCACTATGGCATGCCATAGTGCTTCTTAATTGGACCTCTGGCGTTTTGGCTTTACTTCTGAATCCACCTACAGATTCCAATCTGCTTCATCTTCTAAATCAGGAGACTTAAAATCTTTTCTGGTTTGGATTCTTAACTTTTGCCTTTCAACTATTAGCTTAGCTAATGCGACATTTGCAGGATCTGGATTTGCGGGATTTAATGCCTCATTGATATTCACTTCCAAGACATCCATTCTGTACAATAAACTGAGCAGATACTCCATGCTATATTCAATCATCCAAGCTATGCGGTCAGATAAAGCAATTATCAATTGTTCTTCCGTAGCAGCTTCCAAGTCTTGTTCTAATTCGAATCTGCTTGATATCAATTGAATGGATTTTTCGTCAAATTCTTGTTTCATGGGCTTTGAAGTATTTGCAAAATATCATCCACATAATCTCTATGATTGGCTAGGCGAGGGACTTTTGCTTGTGTAGTGTACCTACCTTGAGATTTAAACCATTTTGAAAAAGTGCCTGGAGGCAAACTTGTAATTTTAAGTGGCAAAAGGGCTAAATCTTTAAACCTTTTTGCTTGATAATCAGAGTTAAGGTCTTTCAAATTTTCATCCAATAATCTTGCAAAAAGATCTAAGTCAGCAGGCGGGTTTTTAAATTCAAGCAACCATTCATGGCCTCCTTTACTATTTCCTTCAAAGTACTTTGGCGCAACGGTATAATCTGCCACTGTAGCAGGAATAGCCTCACAAGTTTTGGCTAGAGCCATATCTGTATTCTCTACAATGACTTCTTCACCAAAGGCATTTACAAATTGGTTTATCCTTCCTGTGATCTTAAACCTAAACGGTGTTTTTGAAGTAAATGAAATTGTATCGCCTGTGGTGTATCTCCATAATCCAGCATTTGTACTTATGACTAGTGCATAATTTTGGCCTATTTCAATATCCTCTAATAAAATTGTTTCCTTCTCTTTTTTGTACCATTCACTTTGTGGTAAAAATTCATAATATACACCAGAATCCATTAGCAGTAGCATGTCCTCATCATCAACGCCATGTTGCATTCCAAAATAGCCTTCGGAAGCATTATAAATTTCAAAATATTTAACTTGATCCCCTGGAAAGAATTGTGCAAACTGCTCTTTGTATGGAGCAAAACTAACGCCTCCATGTGTGTACACTTGTAGGTTTGGCCAAACCTCTAGCATGTTTTCTTTGCCAGTGTTTTCCAAAATTTTTCTAAACAAAACAATCAGCCAGGTTGGTACCCCTCCGATCATGACCATGTCCTTTTCCTTTGCTAAAATCTTGGCTTTAACTTCCAATTTCTCTTCGAAATTTTTCATTAGAGCAATTTCAAAATCAGGCGTAAAAAAAGGTCTTGCTATTCTTGGCATATGCTCGATCATAATCGCAGAAACATCTCCAGCCATTGCTCTTGGATTGCCTGGTACTGGGTCTATGCAACCGCCCATAAGAAGTGTCTTATATCTAAACTGTGTTGCATATGGCAATTGATTATAAATCATCGACATCGTATCCCAAGTCCCTTTTATGTGGCAGTGTCTTAAATTATGGGATGAGACAGGGATGTATTTTGATTTTGAAGTGGTCGTACCAGAAGATTTTGAAAACCACCTTGTTTCTCCATTCCATAGCACATCTGGTTCTCCCATCATCATTCTATCTATATAAGGCTTTAAGGATTCATAATCCTGGATAGGCATACAAGAGGCAAATTCTTTTCTGGTTTTTACTTTTGAAAAATCATGACGCTTGCCCCATTCAGTATAAGAAGCTGCACTACGTATATTGTCTAGCCATCTTTCCTGCACTAAAACAGGAAAATCCATATAATTCTTTATTCTCTTATACCGTTGGGCAAGGTACCAACGCATGAATATGTCGATACTTTTTCTGACCATCATTAAAGCTTGTAAATGAAATTTAGGTAAATAATTATGAATTACAAACTTTAATTTTCTTTAGAGTTCCTGCAAAAGTTGGTTTATTTCATTTCTAACTTAAGATACTTTCCTGTATAGCTTCCTTTGACTTTAACTATTTGCTCAGGAGTACCTTCAGCAATAACTTGACCACCACCTTTTCCGCCTTCAGGTCCAATATCAATTATGTGATCAGCCATTTTTATGACATCAAGATTGTGTTCAATAATGATGATTGAGTTGCCTTTGTCAACCAACTTATTTAAAACTTTTAATAGATGCCTAATGTCTTCAAAATGCAAACCAGTTGTCGGTTCATCTAAGATATAGATTGTATTGCCCGTATCCTTTTTTGCAAGTTCTTCTGAGAGCTTTACTCTTTGAGCTTCACCACCAGATAAAGTTGTTGCTTGTTGGCCCAACTGTATGTACCCCAAACCAACGTCTTGTAAGGTTTTCATTTTTCTAAAAATCTTTGGATATGGCTTAAAGAATTCTACCGCCTCGTTGACAGTCATGTTTAAGACATCCGAAATAGACTTTCCTTTGTAAACAATTTCTAATGTTTCACGATTATATCTTTTGCCATTACAAGTTTCACATTCAACTTGAACATCTGGAAGAAAGTTCATTTCGATAACTCTTTTTCCTCCACCTCCACAATCTTCACATCTACCTCCTTTTACATTAAAAGAAAATCTACCTGGTTTATAACCTCTAATTTTTGATTCTGGATGGTCTGCAAATATCCCTCGTATGTTTGTAAAGACACCAGTGTAGGTTGCAGGATTTGATCTGGGTGTTCTACCGATAGGGGCTTGATCGATTTCGATGACTTTATCAATATGCTCTAAACCTTTGATGCTTTTATATTCCAAAGGTTTTTGTTGGCTTCTATAGCAATGCCTCCTTAAGATAGGATAAAGTGTATCATTTATTAAAGTTGATTTACCAGATCCAGAAACTCCTGTGACACAAGTGAATGTACCTAGGGGAATTTTAATGTTTACTTTTTTTAAGTTATTGCCTTCTGCACCTTTTAACTCTAAGAATTTTCCTGTGCCCTTTCTTCTCTCTTCTGGAATTTCAATTCTTCTAGTATCGTTTAAATAATCAGCAGTAACTGTATTGCTTTTGAGAAATTCCTTTGGAGTTCCGATGGCAACAATTTCTCCACCATGCTTTCCGGCACCGGGGCCAAGGTCCATCAAAAAATCTGAAGCTAACATGATGTCCTTATCATGCTCAACTACTATTACAGTATTTCCAATGTCACAGAGTTCTCTTAAGGCTTCTATTAGTTTATGATTATCTCTTTGATGTAAGCCAATGCTAGGCTCATCTAAGATATAGGTAATCCCTGTCAGATGGGATCCTATTTGGGTAGCCAGTCTGATACGCTGAGCCTCCCCACCAGACAAAGATCTTGCCGGTCTATTTAATGAAAGATAATCAAGACCTACGTGCAAAAGAAAACCTAGTCTTAGTTTAATTTCGTTTAGTATTTCCTTGGCAATTCTAAGGGTACGTTTGTCTAAACTTTTATCCACTTGTTTTATCCACTTCTCTAAGTCAACAAGGTCCATTTCTGCAAGGTCTGCAATATTTTTTTCAGCAATTTTAAAATGTAATGATTCTTTTTTAAGGCGTTGACCCGCACATTCACTACATTTATCTACGGTCATAAATTCTTCAGCCCACCTTCTTATTTTATCAGAAGTACTGGTTTTATACCAGGTCACTAGCATGTTGCAGATTCCATCAGCACTTAGATCATAAACAAAATCATTTTTACTAGAACCCAATTTCATAGAGACTTTGCCGCCTCCATATAATATCATTTCTAAAGCCTCTTTTGGAATATCTTTGATCGGCGTGGAAAATGTGAATTTAAATTTTTTGGCTATTGCTCTCAATTGTTTGAAAGAATAATTATCTCTCACCTCCCCGAAAGGAACTATGCCCATCTTATTAATACTTAAAGTATCATCAGGGATTACTTTATTGATATCTGCATTTGGTAGTTTACCCAAACCTTTACATTGGGGACAAGCACCATAAGGGGAATTAAATGAAAAGGCATTGGGAGATGGTTCTTCGTAAGAAATGCCAGATTCTGGACACATCAATAATTTACTGTAAGAATGTATTTCTCCACTTTTGTGATCAGACACCATAATAAAACCAGTACCCATTCTAAGTGCTGTTTGCAAAGAGGAAGACAACCTATCTTTTTTAGCAGCTTCAACTGCCAAACGATCGATTACTACTTCAATATCATGGACTTTATATCTGTCCAATTGCATTCCTGGTTTTATATCTATTACTTCGCCGTCAACACGAACTTTAGTAAAACCTTGTTTTTTTATTTGGTCAAATAGTTCTCTATAATGGCCTTTTCTTGCTCTCACTAATGGCGCAAGAAGCAAGATTTTTTTGTTTTTAAAATTTTTAAAAATGTGGTCCCCCATTTGCTCTTCAGTGTACCGAACCATTTTCTTTCCAGTCACATAGGAATAGGCTTGACCTGCCCTAGCATAAAGCAGTCTAATAAAGTCATAAACTTCTGTGATTGTACCAACCGTCGATCTTGGATTTCGCCCAGTAGTTTTTTGTTCTATTGAAATAACTGGACTTAGGCCATTGATTTTTTCGACATCAGGTCTCGTCATTTCGCCAATAAACTGTCTTGCGTAGGAAGTAAAGGTTTCCATATACCTTCTTTGGCCTTCTGCGTAGATGGTGTCAAAAGCTAGTGAAGATTTGCCAGAACCACTTAATCCCGTAATAACTACAAGTTGATTTCTAGGGATATCACAGCTGATGCCTTTTAGGTTATTTTCATTGGCACCTATGATCTCTATGACATCGTCCGACTTAATAGCTGCTTTACGAGATTTTTGTGTTTTTGCGGCTTTAGGTTTAGTTGCTTTTACTGTCTTACCCATTTAGTGAATTCTGCTTGATTATGCTTGGCGTATAAAATTTGACCAAGCAAGCAAAGGTAAGTATTTAGTAGATAGATTTTAAGGCTCTTTTAAAAATAATCGATAAAGAATTGATCTCTAAACGCCAAACTGAGTAAAATGATGGTCCATATGTTTGCTAAACATTGTATTCCATTCTTGGGTCGAAAGGGCACCAAAGTTGATATTTTCTTTACCTTCAAAGGTAGCTGCCCCTAGCTCATTTGTTTTATTGATATAGTCTATAAGAATTTGTTTTTCTTTATCAAAATCTCTGGAGCCTTCGATTATAAATTCAGGAGCTGTACGCCCGTTTTTAGGATAAGGTTTTGGACCAACAACGGCATTTTTCACAAACAGCTTAAGCATGATCTTCTTAAATCCTCCAGCTTTGGGATATTTATCTGTGTAGGCCATGTCAAAAGCAACATTACAATGTGCTAGCATTTGATCAACAGACATTTTACCCCATTGGGCTTTGGATTCGGGAGTAAGTGCATTAATTCTTTTGATTAATGTTTCAGCACCTTTGGCTTCAAATATGTTTTGCATGATGTGAAATTATTTATTACAGAAGTGATTCTAAAACAAAATACAAGTTTTTGAGAAAACTACGAACTAATTTTAGCTAAAAAACCTTTGACAAGCGCCGTCAATTTAGGTTCTGCTTTGCCAGCAATAGCAATCACTTCTTCTATGGTAGTTTCTGTAATCTCTTCAATTGGGTAACATTTGTTAGAGACAATGGATAGCACGCAAACTTCCATGCCCATGTGCCGAGCAACGATTACTTCAGGAACGGTAGACATGCCGATAAGATCTGCGCCTATGAGATGAAAATAATTGTATTCCGCAGGAGTTTCTAAATTAGGTCCTTGCAGAGAAAGATAAACGGCCTCTTTAAGATCTAGATTTAAGCCCTGTCCAATATTGATAAATTTTTCTCTAAGTTCTTTTGAATATGTTTTGAGCATATCCGGAAATCTAGAGCCGAAGCGTTCATCATTATTTCCCCTTAGTGGATTTTCTGGATGCAAA
>CALIIW010000284.1 GCA_938018185.1 uncultured Saprospiraceae bacterium | reverse complement strand
CTTTGAAATTTTTCTGGAAAGTATTCCGGAAAATAAGAGCCTTTACCTGCAGCTAAAACTACTAATAATGTCTTGTCGAGTTTAGCTAAGGTATCTTGTAGTAGTTTTATTCGTCTAGTGTTCTCATCTATTTTAGCTTCCCCTAAAAAATTCTGACCCAAATAACTTTCTATATATCCTCTTTCATATAAGTATCCATCTTTACCTACCTCAAGCCCTTTTGCATTGATCTTTCCAAATAAGGAATAATCCAGTTGATTGTGAACGCGTATCAAATTCATTTTACGACCTACCTGATCTTTGGAATAGAGTTCCTGTTCTTTTTGAAAGTCACCTGACCACCAAGACTTCCATGTAAATGCTGGATTGGCATGTTTTGTCACTGCACCTTTCAACTCTTTAATCGGCATGAATGGCAACTCCTTTTGAATGAAAGGGAAGCTTAGTAAACAAAAAATACCAACGAAGAGAAGTTTATACATTCTACTATTTTTATTTTAATAGCCTAAAATCTAAAGTAAATAAACGGATTAAAACCCGATGTCACAATTGCAGCTAAGCATAACACAAAGAGCAAGCTGCATATAAAAAACATTGCCACCAAAAGTCTTTTGGAATAGCTTTTAAAATATATCTTTTCTTGAATACTTTCTCCAATTGATGGAATCAATCTGAAGAAAGAAAAGAAAATAGCAAGTAATAAAATACTAAAAAATTTAGGATCACTTGACCATTCAACCGGAGAGAATTCAAATGAAAATAGCTTTTTGTAATATATCAGGGCATCTACAAATGTTTCAATTCGAAAAATTACCCAAGCCAGCATGGTAATAAAAAAGGTAAACAGTACGGAAGGTATTGTACCTATTTTATTTAAAATATTCAACAAAAAGACACGATCTAATATTAAAAATAAACCATGAACAGCGCCCCAAAGCACAAAATTCCAAGAAGCACCATGCCACAAACCAGATGCTAAGAAAACAAGACAAAGATTGAAATACAATCTCATTTTTGAATTCACTCGGTTGCCACCTAAAGGAATGTATAGATAATCGCGCATCCATGCTCCAAGGGTGATATGCCAGCGTCGCCAAAATTCTGAGATACTTCTAGATGTATATGGATTATCAAAATTTTCAGGAAATTTAAAACCAATCATCCGACCAACACCAATTGCCATATCAGAGTAACCTGAAAAATCAAAATACATATGAAAAGTGTAGGCCAATATACCTATCCATGCTGTAGTTGCATCCAATGCTAAAAGGTCTCCTCCCATCAGTTCATCCGCTTTAGCTCCCATAACATTTGCAATCAGAACTTTTTTAGAAAGTCCGATCACAAAACGATAAAACCCCAAGAGCCGATCATCCCAAGTATCTTTCCTATTGTTGATTTGATCTGCAATGTCTGAGAACCGAACGATTGGTCCTGCAATCAATTGAGGAAACATCATGATGTACAACATATAGTCCCATACCTTTTGCAAGGGCTCATGTGTTTTTCTATAGACATCAATAGAATAGGTAAGTGTTTGAAAAGTGTAAAACGAAATGCCGATTGGCAAAATAACTGCTGTCCAAGGGCTAGGTGCTATATCAAAAAGTCCAAGAAAGTCATTCAAATTTTCTACAAAAAAGTTTGCGTACTTAAAGTAAGCTAAGAGTCCAATATTTAAAAAGATGGATAAGCCAAGCAGCCGCTTTTTAAGCTTAGCTTCAGTAGCATAGTGCATCCGACGCACTATGTAAAAATCGATAAAAGTCGAGGCCAATAATATGAATACAAACTTTGGTGCTCCCCAACTATAGAAAAAAATGCTGAATACTAAAACAATTATATTCTTATACTTCGCATCCGCCAGATAGTATATCAGTAGAAACAGGGGGAGGAAATAACAAAGAAATGTGATGCTGCTAAATACCAAGCGCTCGTGTTTAAATCTTAAATTTTGAAAAGAAATAAATGATAAGGTAGTAAAAGTATAAACTACTTAATCTACATTATACATGTCTTCTTTGAAGTCATCAATCTCTCGACGCTCTCTTTTAGTAGGTCTTCCTGATCCCCGCTCTCTTTTCTCTGCGCCAAATTTGCCTACATACCAGGTCTTGTACTTATTTAATTCTTCCTCTGATGTGAGATCTTCATAACAGGGTTCCGCCAGTGTTGCAGAGACACGCGTTTTAAGAAGATCTACGACCTTGAAAGTGAGCTCGTAGCCATTCTTTCGAACACTAATGGTTTCTCCTTTAGTGATCAGATACGAAGGTTTTAGAACCTTGTCGAGAATCTTAACACCTCCTTTTTTGCAGGTTTCTGTGGCTTTGGTACGGGATTTAAAAATTCTCACAGTCCATAACCATTTATCTACTCTTATCTTTTCAGGCATACTTTGAATCTGTAACTAATGGCCAAGACATGTCAAAGCTTTCTAAGGTTTCCAATACCTTCTTAGCGATGAAATAATTTCTATAAGATCTACTATCCACTGGTGCAATTATCCAAGGGATAGCACTTTTGTTTATTACGTTTTCATAGGCTTCTCGGTATTTATCCCACAACTTTGCTTCTTCCCAATCGCCGTCATTGTGCTTCCAATTTTTTTCAGGAACAGCTAAACGTTCTTTTAGTTTCTCTTGCTGTCTCTCTTTAGAAAGATGCATGTAGAATTTTAAAACGGTCGTATTATTATCAAACTGCAGTAACTCTTCCCATGCATTGATGGCTTGGATTCGCTTGTCACAATGTTCTTCCGATATCCAACCATGAACGCGCTGAATTAAAACGTCTTCATAATGGGAGCGATCAAAAACCTGGATTTTACCTTTTTCTGGCGCATGCTTGTGTACCCTCCATAGAAAATCATGGGCAAATTCTTCATCCGTCGGTTTCTTGAAAGACTTGACGTTGACCTCAGCAGGACTACATTTGGCAAATACATTTCGAGTTGCACCTCCTTTACCACTGCTATCCATGCCTTGAAAAACTACCAAAATAGAGCGCTTCTTTTCAGCGTACATTTGTAGTTGTAGGTCTTGAATCTTATCTGTTATTTTGTCAAGTTCTTGCTTAAGTTCTTTTTTGTCTATACCGTCTGGTGGGGTAGTAGGGAAGTCAGATAGTTTGATCATTGTAATTTTATTGTTTGTTGATATTGAGCCTAAGTAGACATAAATATAAGGATTTATACTATTTGATGGGAGTAAAATTATGCTATTGGCTTTTAGCTCTTAGCCAGTAGCTTTTACTTCGTGTCTGATAGAGGTTGAACGTTTCTAATAATTAGATTTCGGATAATATGTACCCAATTGAGTGTGCATTAGGAATGCAAATAAATATGAAGAAAAATAGTTAAAAATTCTGATTTTAACACTCATTAGACTAAATAGCCAATAGCCAATAGCCTTCCTTAGCTTGGATCAACTAATTTCTCCTTCGGCATTACAATACCATCTCTCTTTTGAAAAGTCAGATTAATTGCTTTGTATATCGCTTTCACATTGTTTTCCCAGGTATGAGAATTAGCAAATGCGGCACCAGCTTCTCCTTTTTCTTCGGTATGATATTTAAGAGCTTCCTCGATTTTGATGATATAATCGATGCCATCTTCAGCTAAATAGCAGTGTTCTTCAAAAAATTTCATTGCTAGCGTTCTAGTTGCTACAACTGGTTTTTTCATTGCCAAATACTCATCTATTTTAAGTGGGTAGTTGCCAATAGTTACTGGATTTAAGCCTTGAGGGTTGATGCAAACATCAAAGCTGCTCATATAGTCTGGCAATTCACTCATGTCCTTAAAACCAAGGAAATGAACATTGTCCATATTGTGGAGTTCAGAATTCTGGAAAAGGTCATCTTCTGGGCCAACCAAAACGATGTTCCAGTCTTTGCGATCTTTGGCTATTTGTAGAATGATTTTTTCATCTAATCTCATACTATAGATCACCCCTACATATCCAATTATTGGCTTTTGAGGATCTTTAGCTTTTATCTCAGAAATATCCTTAGGTAAGCCTTTTACGTTTTCTGGGTTGAAATGGTGAATATCACAACCTTGGCCAACAAAGTGCGAATTTCTATTATATCGTTTGCAGTATCTAGAATAGTATTCTGAGTTTGCAACAATTACATCAGCTTTAGTAAGAAGTTCAGGCTCTAATCTTGCCCCGTGCTTCTTCCACCAGTTCATTGCCGCAAGGAAATCTCTCATGTAGAATACAAAGAGATCAATGTTTAAAAATTCTTTTAGATAAAAACCTCTGATTAGATCATTATCATAAAACATAATAACATCCTTCATCCCAAGTTCATCGATACTCCTTTGTATCTCTTGAGCTAGAATCTTATTGTTTCTTTTATTAAATCTGTCGAAAAGGGCTTTATTTGGTATCCAGTTGATGGATTCATTTAAGACCTTAGGCCTTAAAAGCCAGATATTATCATCTACTTTGGAAAGGTAGTCTTTCTTCCCTCGTATGACATCAAGTTGCTCTTTGACTTCAGGATTATTTGATTCTCTCAAAGCTTTCATCCTGACTAGAGGCATGTCAATGTAAAGTACTCTATTATCTTTGGCAAATTCATAGGCGATATTCCTCGGATTGGACCCAAGTTTCTCATCCCAATTTTGGATGCCTAATACTAATATGTCTCTATTCTTTAGCTGTGATAAGTCCACTGTGTTCATTTAAAAAATAAAATCCATATAGGAATTTTATCCTATATAGGGCAAAAATAGTCTATTTTCTATGTTTTCAGGAACAATTACTTAATTAAAACCGGAGTGCGAAGGGACGCGCGTAAAGGTAATTTAATTTTTTAGAATTACACACCCATTTTACTCCTTTTCACAAGGTAAGATTGAAGAATTGGTCTAAATCCTTTATTTATATCAGCTTCTACAAAGTCAATTCTATATTGAAGGCACCTTTTTTTGAGCTCTCCTTGGAGTTTATTTACTTGTTCTTTATAGTAATCTTTGACTTGATTTGACTGTAGTCTTACTTTTTCACCAGATTCCATGTCAATAAATATGTAGGGTCTATTTTCAAATTCAAAATCGATTTCTAAGGATTTGTCAATGGTATGGAAGAGAACCACCTCGTGTTTATTGTATTTTAGGTGCTGTAGCGCCGAAAACATCTCATCCATCTGTCCATTCTCAAACATATCACTGAAAATAACCACAAGGGATCTTTTGTGTACGGAATCTGCAATTTGGTGTAAAGAGGAAGCAGCACTGGTCTTTTTATCGTTTTCTGGGTTATCTATTAGTTTTTGTAAAAAAGTAAGTAGTAAGCGATAATGTGAAGTACTAGATTTACATCGTGTATGTGTTCTCAACTCATCGTCGAAAATAGAAAGTCCAAAGGCATCTCTTTGCTTTTGGAGTAAATTCATAAGAGCCGCAGCAGCTAATGAAGCAAACATGAGTTTATTTGTCTTTTTCTTTCCATTTGCCTCAGGTTCAGGGAAATACATGGAAGAAGAGGAGTCAATGACAATCTGACACCTCAGATTGGTTTCTTCTTCATACTGTTTAGTAAACATTTTGCCAGTTCTAGCATAGACTTTCCAGTCAATGTTTTTAGTATCATCGCCTTGATTGTATATTCTATGTTCCGCAAATTCAACTGAAAAACCATGGAATGGACTTTTATGAAGCCCAATAATGAAACCTTCTACCACTTGTTTGGCTAACAATTCAAGGTTGCCAAAATCTCTTACATCAAAATTGTTTAATAAATCCATATTTAAGCTTCTTATAGGAATCTAACGGTCAAGGCCAAAATGAGTTGCAAGTAATAAAAAACCCCCAATGATAACGAATCATTGAAGGTTTATTGTTTATTTTAATAGGATGCTCTTTTAAACGTGAGCATTAATTTTATCAAGAAGCGCTTGCTTAGAAGTTACGCCAACATGCTTGTCTACTACTTCTCCTCCTTTTAGGATAAGAATAGTTGGAATAGATCTAACACCATATTTCATTGGAATGCTTTGATTGCTATCCACATTCATTTTGCCGATAACGACTTTCCCTTCAAGGTCAGTTGCTAATTCTTCAATAACAGGTCCTATCATTTTACAAGGTCCGCACCATTCAGCCCAAAAATCTACAACTGCTACTTGATCAGAGTCTAAAGCTGCTTCTTGAAAGTTTGCATCTGTGAATTCGAATGCCATAATTTATTTTTTTAGTGATTAATATTACATCTATAACAGTAGCTATTAAGCCATTGTTGCAAATTTAACACTTTTTAATTGTTTATAAAGATAAATATTTGTCCGCTGATATTAATTTGAAAAATTAGATTATCAAGGCAGCGGTAATCGCCTCTAATTCATTTTCGCTTAATGCCTTATAATACTTCAAGAAAACTTCTTCTGTTTTGTTTACTAAAAAGATTGCAGGCAAAGATCCATTCCAACTTTGGGCAAATGTTTGGAGAAAATCTACATCAAATTCTTCCAGGAGATAATTTTCAAAGGGTATATTATTTGTTCTTGTAAACAAGGTTACTTTACTTAATTCTGATTTTAAATCTAGGTTTATACTTATGACTTTTGCCTCAGATTCAAGAAATTGAATTTTTGCTAAATTGTTCAAATTAGTCAAACAATCTTGGCAGTCCATTTTCCAAAAAGAAA
The DNA here is from genome assembly GCA_938018185.1 of uncultured Saprospiraceae bacterium. Taxonomy (GTDB): domain Bacteria; phylum Bacteroidota; class Bacteroidia; order Chitinophagales; family Saprospiraceae; genus JALZVN01. The sequence continues at coordinate 18,627 of CALIIW010000284.1, read as the reverse complement.
AAATGTACAATTTATTTTCCGCATTCGTCAACATTTTGACCAAATCATTTTGACCAATTAACTCTGTAGTTTTTCCTTTGGCTTTTAATAGCTTAGCTTGGTCTTGCTTGCTTAAATCTTTTGAAGGCAAGGCATCACTATGCGGTAATGCTGATATATTTGGGTCTACCTTTGGAGCATCAGATTGGCAAGCAGTAAAAGCTAAGAAGATTAAAATAATAAATAGATTAATAAGTTTCAATGTAGTATTTGTTTGAGATATACTAAGTTCTATTATTTTGATATCATTACAAACTAAAAGACATTGTTTTTATTAAAATGAGCAAACAAAGAAGAAAAAATTTTATAATCCTGCTTGGAATTACAATTTGCACCTTTGTTTTAAGGTCATTGGCAAACACTAATCAATTATTTGTTGAAAAATATTACAGTCGAGGATTATTTCAAGGAATAAGATGGATTATAGATCATAGCATAGCTTGGATTCCTTTCCCTCTCATCTATCTTTTTTTTATTCTTGTTTTTGGTCTATTAATCTATCGCTATTCCATAAACATTCACCCTCTCAAAAATTGGAAAAACAAGTTGTTTTTAAGTTTGAAGATGATCTCAATGACTGCCATGATTTTATATTGTGCTTTTCATTGGTTATGGGGATTTAATTATGCACGTGTTCCTATTGAGGACCATTTGAGTTTTACGCCAAAAGCTCTTTCCAAGATTGAATTGGAATCATCCCTAAAAAGCCTTACTCCGATATTATTAGAGGCAAGAAGTAAAATACCTGGTATCACAGATCAGGCTATTGATGAATCCTTCATTTCAAAAACTTTTGAATCTGACATCTTATCAATAGTAGAAAAGACTTTGATCAAATACGATTATCCAGTTCCATCGAAAGTAAATGCTCGCTTGCTAAAACCAAAAGGATTACTCAAGGGTTTTGGAGCCATTGGAATCTACTTTCCATTCGTTGGTGAAAGCAACATGGACACCGCATTGCATCCCTTACAATGGCCCGAAGTATTGGCTCATGAATTCTCTCATGCCTACGGATTTGGAGATGAGGGAACTTGCAGTTTTATCGCCTACTTATGCCTAAAGGATTCGAAAGATCCTTTCCTGCATTATGCTGGAATGCTTGATTATTGGCGTGGTTTAGCTACAAATTATTTACAATACGAACCTGAAATTTATAAAGAATATCGAGCCTCCTTGCCAGAGGGTCTTGTGAATGATCTAAATGCTATTAATGAGCAATCTGCAAAATACCGTGTTTTCTTTCCTAAGTTCAAACGTGCTGCTTATGACGCCTATCTTAAAAGTCAAGGCATCGACGAAGGAATTGAAAATTATAACCGGGTGCTCATGCTTGTAGAAGCGTTTAATAAAGTCGAAAGGTGAAGCAGGGAATAAAGTCGAAAGGTGAAGCAGATAAGCTTGAAAGTTGAAAATAAAGGTTAAAGTGTAAAGTAGAAAGTAAAACACATTTAAGAAAGGATACGATTTACTATGTAAACATGAACCAAAAATGCCAAGCTTGTAGCTTATAAGGGTTTTCAGAATTAAAGCCAAAAACGCCAGAGGCGTGATATTATTGTAGCCCTGAAAGTGTAATGTAGAAAGTAAAACACATTAATAAGGGTATTCAAAAGTAAAGCAAAAACGCCAGAGGCGTGACATTATTATAGCCAGTGTGTAAACACTGGGTACAAGAAATGAGCTGAATTCATTTGGCGTGATTTTTTTTTAAAATCATGACAAATGGCTTTCGAGGATTAGGCGTTTTTCCAGCCCTTTCAGCTAGAAACGATGTAAAGAATTTAAGTTACACAATTATCAAAAGTTGATTTTCAATGATTTAAATTTTATCTGACAACCCCTAATGAGAGACGCGATTTATCGCGTAATCAATGAGTAGAACATTCCTTATCATGCAAAAATGCTAAATCTGTAGCTTAAGGGCATGCCCTTAAGCATTTTCAAGAGATTGAAAATTATAAGTATGTCCTAATGCCCATGAGCATCTTCAAAATCGAAAACAATGCGTCCTTTATACCAGTGACCCCACCATTTCAACCAAGGTATCATTCAAATTAGTAATAGCCAAAGGCAGATCCCAATTATCTTTATTTCTACTTTCCACCAGATTTGATATGGCCCTAATTTGAAGAAAATTTATACCCAATAATAGGCATACTTGAAAGAAAGCTGCGCCTTCCATGTTTTCTATGTCAACATTAAATTGCTTAACTTTTTTATCAATATTATCTTGGAAGCCAGAAGAACAGTTGAGCGATATAGAATTTACACGTTTGAGAAAAGCGAATTCATTGCTTGGGTTTTTGAGTTTTGTTTCTGTGAAAGGAAATTCGTTCGCTTCTATCAATCCTAAATCGTGTATGGAGGTGAATGTGCCATTGGCTTCTTCCACACCTAGGTCTCCAAATTGCTCTTCTATGACATTGACGACATCACCAATTTTTATACTGCTTTTGTATGTTCCGCAAACGCCAACAAGCATGGCTATATCAGGTTTATTTGCTTGCAACTCAATAGTGCTTTGGATAGCAGTATTAGTTAGGCCAACACCAGTCACTTTGACTTTAATATTGAGATCTCTTTTAGAAAAAATTTGACCATCGGATTCAAAATGTTCAGTGAGATATTTTAACAAAGGACTTACTTCAAAGACAGTAGGTGCAAGGATGAGTATGTACATGTTTTATTTTCTATTAAAATCAAATCTTATGCCGCCAGCTGGAGAGAACCCTAGTAAATTATGATAGTTAGCGGCGATATCAAAATAGATGTTTTTTATTGCTTGGATGCCTATTCCAAAAGAGGCAGTTGCGGGTGCAGAATTTGCACCTATTCTAAGAGATAAAATGTCTACTAGTTGATAATCAATACCCAGTTTTACATTAGCTTCATAATCTAAGTCCTTTTCAATCTCTAACCTAAGTGCTAAATTTTCTGAGGGAGTGTATAAGAGCCCCATACCAAAAACGGTTGGTAACTCCTCAATTTCGGACACCTTATCAGCTCGAATTGGATTAGAAATATGAACGCCTAAACTAAGCTTAGATAGAATTTTAGAATATAGACCAAGATCAAATGAAAAATTACCTTGATTCCCATAAACGGGTATTATGGTGTTTTGATAATTGAATTGCGCACCGATACTCAGGTTTTTTAAAAGCTTTCTAGCGTAGGAAAGTCCCACTTTTTGTTCATTATAAGCTTGAGTGCCATAGTAATCTATCAATAGACCAAAGCTTCCCATTTTTAACGGAATGGCTGCTGCTAGAGAATAATTTCCAATTTCGCTGATACCGAATCTTTGGATGGCATTGATACTTACGTTTGGATCTGCGAGAAAAGCTAAACCTGCTTGATTACCATAAACAGCATCTACATTTAAAAGGGTAGTTGACACACCGCCCATAGAAAACATTCTTGCTGATTGCCCTATGACATTGGTAAGGGTGAATGAAAGCAGTAAGAGTAGAAATATTTGTCTCATAAATAATAAAACATAAATCTACTAAATATCAATCGCATTTTCTTTGCAAATATTTGAATAGAACTGACCTGCTTTTGTCATGCTACGCTCCTTTGTTTCCAAATCAACTGAAGCTAATCCAAATCGATAGGTCGGACCAAGATTCCATTCAAAATTGTCAAAGGTACTCCAATGGATGTATCCTAAGAAAGGAATTCCTTTATCTATCAATCTATGAATGATTTTTAAATAATCTTTAATAGACTCTATGCGTTTAGTCGAATCCTTGGTGCAAACTCCGTTTTCTGTTATAAGAATTGGTAGATTATATTTGTCATATAAACGCATAATAATTTTTGCAAAGCCTTCTGGATTATATGCCCACATATCATCATGAGGGTACCCCAATCTTTCTAGTTCTTCCTTATGATCTATCGCTGTTAAAGCTGTTGGTTTAAAAAGTATGTGTGCATAATAACTTAGACCTAAATAGTCGACTTTTTTAAATAGCGCTGCAGATCGGTTTATAAACCACCAATCGGTAAATTTTGCTACGAGTTTTCCTACAGGATTAAGTCCTTCAAATAAAGCTGTATTTAAGGATACGCCAACCGGTTTGTTAGGATCGCTTTGCTTTAGTAGATCATAAGTTTTGTTGTGACAAATAGCCATGTTTCCAATGGCTTTGTTTCCAGAGAAATAGTTTTTTTTCTGAGGTGGGAAATCCCCTGTGATATAGGCGTTTAAACAATAAACATTAGGTTCGTTAAAGGTATTCCAATTGGCAACAAGATCTCCAAAATGTTCTATGCATTGTTCGGCATAATTCATAAATGTTGAAATGCATTTTGGATGCAGCCAGCCACCGAAATTTTCAAACCACATTGGGTTTGTAAAATGATGGATTACAAATAAAATTTCGATGTCTTCTTTCAGGAGTAGCTCAAAAAAATCACGATACTCTTTCACAACTAAAATATCAAATTTTTGATTAGGTGCATGTTGTAGACGTGCCCAATCCACACCACATCGATACATTGAACCAAAGGCTTTAATCCATTTTATATCTTCCGTTCTTTGTTTTTCATGGTCCGTTGTCCTATTAAAAGTATGACCATCTTTTGATTTGAAATTTTTCCAGTTGTGATCCGAAGCAGTTTCTATCTGCGCGGCGGCTGTTGAAGTGCCCCATATAAAATCATCTGGAAAATGTAATTTCATGCCGCTTGTTAGTTTTTAGATGTCGGATGACAGCTATTGTTTATCACTTATTGTGCTTAGTTTGAAGGCTAAACGAAACTCCAATGGAGGCGATGTTTGATTCAAAATTTCCAGAGGGCTTAAGCACCAAACTCAAATCTTCATTGACATCAAAAGAAACAAGGTGTGCATCGACAAAAGCATCTATTGAATTTAATAACCAAACTGCGAAGAATGCCACATAAGATTGCTGCCTTCTTTTGTCGTATCGATTTCTTATGGAGAGCAGGGTAGCTTCAGAGGCATTTGGGTATGGATCTATCGTGTTTGGATCATCATCCACTCTAAAAAGATAGGCTTCTTGAAAGTCTTTATATCTTTTATTGCTATCGTAAATTAAAAATCCTGCACCACCTAGAGCTCCATATATTATCGGCGCTTTCCACCATTTTTTATTGTAAATCTGTCCTGTACCTGGAAGTATAAATGACATGGCCGCTGCCCTTTCTGGGTTGGGATAGGTTTTATCCAAAATCTTTTTAAAGAATTTACCTTTGATTTTTTTGACTTCTATAGAATCAGAAAGAAGCACTTTACTGGTATCGACAGCAACTACAGAAGTATCTTTCTCTTGGGCGCTAAGCACAAGGCAAAAACAAATTAATAGCAATAAAAGAAATGATCTGAGCATACTAATTTAAAGAGTAAGCTAAACTAAAATTCGTTGGTTTATTCTTCAATAATATCTAGTATTCTATTTAGCTCATCAACGGAAGAAAATTTGATTTGTAAAGTACCTTTGTCTTTACCACTTAATTTGATGTCAACCATTGTCCCAAGATGAGATTTTAGATTATTTTGAATTTCTTGATAGTCCGATGGTAAGGTAGATCCCGTACTTTTAGAAGAAGCCTTTCCTGAGGAAATGCCTTTGCCTGTAATTTTTTGACGCACCAGGCTTTCTGTTTCTCTTACTGACAATGAATTGTCGATAACCCTATTTAAAACATAAAGTTGGTCATCAATGGTTCTAAGTCCTTGTAATGCTTTGGCGTGGCCAGTGGTGATTTCTTTTTGCTTTAAGGCATGTTGAACAGTGGGAGGTAGTTCAAGTAAGCGCATAAAATTACTTACTGTGGATCTTTTCTTTCCAACACGTTCAGCTAACTTTTCATGAGTCAAGTCAAATTCTTTCATCAATCTAGCATAAGTGAAAGCTACCTCAAGTGGGTTAAGATCCTCTCTTTGAATGTTTTCAATCAAAGCCATTTCCATGACTTCTTGGTCGTTGGCTATTCTGATATATGCCGGTACTTCTGTTAAACCAGCTAATTGAGATGCTCTGAACCTTCTTTCACCAGAAATAATTTGGAAAGTACCATTATCTTCTTGACGCAAAGTCAAAGGCTGAATGATACCATGTACCTTAATCGAAGAGGCCAGTTCACTCAATGGTTCATCATCAAATTCTCTTCTCGGTTGATTCGGATTAGGATGAATTTCAGAGATTGCAATCATTGCTACTGTAGAGGAGAGTTCCTTGACAAGCTCTGGACTGCTCTCTACAATTGCTTCATCAGATTGTATCAAAGCACGAATACCTAAACCAAGATCTTTTTTCTTCACTTTCTTTGCCATAGCGTTTGCATGTAATTATTAACCCAAAAGTAATTAAAATGAATTTACATCCCTGCTTTTTTCTCTAAATCTTTCACACGAGTATCATAAGTAGCCCTTATTTTTTCTGCTTCTTTGTCTGCTCGTGCTCTTATTTTATCTGTTTGACCAGATACTCGGTTAAGAGAATTACGGTGAACTTTATCTGCTTCCTTCTTTGCAAGTTCAACAGCTTTCTTAGCTGCAAGCTTTTTTAGTGGATTGTTGCCTGCTTTATCTTCGAGTTTGTCTGCTTCCTTATAAGCAAGTGCTTTGGCATCATCAGCTCTCTTTTTAGCTTCCCTTTCTACCTTCTGAATCTGTTTTTCTGCATTCTTTTTAATAGCTGCGATCTTTCTCTCTGCTTCCGCTTCTAATTTCGCCTTTTCTGCTGCAACTCTTTCTTTTCCATCATCTACTTTTGCCTTCACCACTTGTGTTACTGTATCTTTTACAGCGGCTATGACATTTTTTGTTATGTCTTTAACAGATTCCCCTTCAGAACCTAAAGGCGTAATTTTTACATTGGGCTTTGTTATGCTACCTGTTAAATTGACAAGCACATTTATAAATTCTCCATCTGTAATTTTTACACCGAGTTTACTTGCTTCTTTATTTAAAAAATCAAGCCCTTTATTGGCGATATTCCCTGCCGTACCTTTACCCAATAAGTTTCTAGGGATTTTTGCTTTAATCTTATAATCCATTGCTTGATCAAAACCATGGGAGCCAGAAATCAACATGTCTATATTTTTTACAGATTGCTTTGATTCTTTCATGACTACTTTGCCATCTGCAACTGTAAACCAGTTTTTAGAATTTTCAAGAGATAAATTTTTGAAATAACTGATGTTCAACTTCTTTCCTATTTCTTCCAAAGGTTTAAAATTTTTAACTACAGCATCAAAAGTTTGCATAAAACCATCTGCTGTAAGTGTATTGATATCTGGCATCATATCTTTACCAAGTATTCCATTAAAAGACATATCTGTAGAAAATTTACCATCGATGTATTTTCCAATTGGCATGATAAATTTGAAAGTGTTGAATTTTTCAAAAGCTTTTGAAAAATCCATTTTTGAAAGATTGTACTTAACATCAAAAGTTGGTTTTTCTTCATCCTGCGTATTGTATCCACCATCTATTTTCATAGATCCACCCAAAGTATTTCCTTTTACTCCTTTCATTTGAATTTGTTGATCAGCAATTTCAAGCTTTCCTTTTACATTGGTCAACTCCATATCTGTGTAGATTACCTTGCCAAGATCAGCTGTGACATCAATGTCTACATTTTCAGGAACTAGGAAGGGGTCCAAGTTTTCTTCTCCAGAAATTTTCTTAGCATTGCTGCCATTATCTTCTTCCATGAATTCATTCAAATCCAAAACTCCTGAAGACAAACTAATATTACCCGTCAACATTTGATTGTCAAACAAGTAAGCAAAGGTGTTTTTAATTTCACCTCTTCCTTCAATATCGGATCTTCCAATATTCGTCTTGAATAGATCTATCTCCATGCTATTCGGCGTAAAATTGCCTTTGGTTGCAAAATTCTTAAATTTGTATGAGTCATATACAAGTGTTCCGATCTTTGCATCAAGATTGAAATTAAACCTATCAAAGACTTCTTCAGTTGTTGTTGCGTTTACAGGTTCAGTTTCATTTGTTTCTTCTTCTGACATCCACTCATTTACATTAAATAGGGTGGATGACATCATGAGGTCTCCTTTCATTGTTTTCTCAGGTGCAAACCAAGCCAAGAAATTATCAATTTTACCAGAAGCTTTTAAATCACTTTTTCCCAATAGGGCATCAAACTCATTTATTTTCAAAAACTGAGGTAAGAAATCAACGGTCAAGGAGTTCACAACTACTTTAGGCATATCTGTTGAAACGTAATTCAAATTCTTTACGTCCAAAGAGCCACTCATGTCTATGTTGTCATATTTTCCAGATTCCAATTCTGATAAACTGCTTTTGATTTTAAAATCAGAATTAATTGTCCCAGTAAGTTCTTTGACACCCTCTATTGGAAATGCTTGAGCAAATTCTGAAAGATTAAGCAAGCCTTTCATCTCTGTATCAATATTCGGATCAGTAAGGATTGTTTTTAATATCAGTTTTCCTTGCAATGGGTTTTCTCCAATCTTTAATTTAAAGTTTGGCATATTCAAAACCATGTCATCGAGATTTGCACCAGGACTTTTTAAATTGAAAGAGGTATTAATGTCCTTTATACCAAGTGGCATACCGGGATATTGTAAGTTTCCGTTTGCTGCCTGTACATCAAATTCAAAAGATGGCATTTTCGATTCGTTGTAAGTACCTTTTACATAACCATCAAAAGCTACTTGTCCATCTGCTTTTACGTTATTGTAATCTTTTGTGTATGCACCAGGAACAAGAGATATCAATTCTTTTAAGGAAGTACTAGGGGATTTGAATTTTAGGTCCATAAGGATGTCATCCCCTTTGGTTTGAACATATCCATCCGTATTGATCTTTAAAGCATTAAGGACTAACTGATTGTCTTTTAAAGTATATTTAGATTGATCTAAATCAATATTAAAAATCGCGTCCAAATGCATGGCTGCCTTGTTTATATAGTTGATTCCTCCAGAGCTAAAAGTTAGATTTTTAAGTTTAGTGTCCGTAATTAAATCATATATGGTTTCTTTAAAATTACCAGATCCTTCGTGCTGAATGGCGTCTGCATGCATAAAAAGCTGCGATGACTTATCGAAATAACTGAAACTACCATTCTCAATGGTATACTTTTTAAGGTTTAATTCATAGGATGGGCTGCTGCTATCACTAGTCTCTTCAGTGCCAGAATCTTTCATGATATCATAGTTGGCCTTTCCATTTTTGTTGATCACTATATTGATCACTGGCTCACTTAAATGCACGCCATTGATTTTTAAACCATCTTCCGGCTTGATAACTGACCAAAAGTTAGCTTTTATACAAGCTTCATCGCCTTTTGCTAGGAGAATCTTTTCGAAATCATTCAAGCCTTCTACCTTATAATTGTCTAAACATATTGAGAAATCAGGAAAGCTTTTAATTAAACTTAGATTAACATCATCAAAATCAACCTTCGCGTTGATTTCTTCGTTAATAGTAGTCTTAGCTAATTCTAGGATCTTTCCTTTAAATAAAATAGGTATTAAAATGATGGCTGCAAGTAGTAAAAGCACCAAAATGAAGAAGAAACCAAGTATTTTTTTCATGTTTTATGTGATTTTTATCCTTAATATGGAAATAACCGTAGAACTGCATTAAATATTATAAAATATCAATAAGATTAAGTGATTCTTAGCAACAAAGATATTATAGTTTTTTTAGCTTTGATGTCTAATTTCAGTGTGAGTTAGCAATTTCGATAAAACAGATAAATTATACTTTTGGCAGAATTTCAGTATTTAGACACGGAGAAGCAGTTGACTGACTTTTATAAGCAGAATAAAAATGTAGAATGGATTGGGTTTGATACTGAGTTTGTTGGAGAAAACAGGTATAACACCTTGCTTTGTCTCATTCAAGTCGCTACGATTAATGGCAATTTTTTAATTGATCCATTAAAGCTGAAGACTTTAGATCCACTTTTTAAGCTTATTAAAGACCCAAAAATACTTGTAATAACTCATGCAGGTCAAAATGACTACCGAATACTTTACAATGTCTATAAGGTTGTTCCCAAAAATATCTTCGATACTCAACTTGCCGCTGGATTTTTAGGTTATAGATATCCAGTGAGTTTTCAGAAATTGCTTAGAGGAGAATTAGGCGTGAGGATCTCTAAAACCTATACGGTAACGAATTGGGAAAAAAGACCTTTGGGAACTAAGCAAATCAATTATGCTTTAAATGATATTATTCATTTAAAGGAATTATATGAGTCCTTGTTGAAGAAACTGAAGGCCAAAAAATATTGGAATTGGGCTGAAGCCGAAATGGCTCGTTATACAGAACCAACTTATTTCAAGAAGAACAAGCATCATGAAGGCTTGAACAGTAAGTTGATGCACAATTTGAATCAGCACCAACAAATATTTCTATTGAGACTGTATGAATGGAGAGACAAAGAAGCGTCTTTAAAGAATAAATCTAAAGAGCAAGTTTTGCCTAAACGACTAATGGGTACAATTGTGAAAAATATTGCGGCAGGAAAGGATGCTCTCAAGGATAATAGAACGATTCCAAATAAATCTCTTTTGAAAAACTGGGCAATATTCAACGAATTGTTTCAGAAAAAAAGCACCAAAGCCGAAAAGGATGTGCTTTTAGATCTTCCTTTAAATATTGATCTTTCGGAAGAAATGGGTTTGACGAATGAAATGCTTTTTATTCTTGTTAAACAAAAATGTCAAGAATCAGGTATTGCGCAATCACTTGTACTTCAAAAAAATGAAATTTCAAGAGCTCAACTAGGAGAGAAGCATCTAGATTTTTTAGACAAGTGGAGAAAAGATTTCCTAGGGGAAGATTTTGTCAATTTGCTTAAAGCACCAGGAAAAATGAAGATGAAATTGAGTGGACGGAAAGTATCTGTTACTTTTAGTGAGGCCGCTGCCGCTGAAGGAAAACAAGCTTCTTAGCATTCATACAGCTTGGCTAAATTCGTTGATCTATTTGCTTTTAACAGTACCTGTGAGTTTTATCAATTCCCTCAGAGACAAGACTGCCCAAAATGAATTTACCAGAACGAACGGATAGACTGTAAAATAAATGGCATTTGCCATCAACAATAAGGATCCAATCAAATTAATAATAGGAAGACGGTAGGCACTTTTTTCTTTCTCCTTATTAATGGATAAATAGTAGGCAAATAATAAGAGACCAGCTCCAATCCAACCAAACAACTCAAAAGTAATATGCATATCTTAGTGAAAATTTAAAAAGGACAATTCCTTGTTTTTTTCGCTAAGTTAATTGCTTTCATGGGATAAGTGAATTTTCAGAAATTATATCCCGTATTCGTTACGATTTGCAATCGTACCCCGTGTTCGTTACGATTTGCAATCGTACACGAAACATGCAATACGGCCTCTGGCCGTAGTCCCGCTAAAGGTCATTTAACAAGAGAAACATCTCCTTTTTTGTAAACCTTTTTTGGATGCCCAAAACAAGAATTTATAACTGCTTTTATTTCATAAACAAATACGCCAGGATCCATTTTTGTATTTTTGTAAAAGCCTGACCATCCGTCTGCAGGATCATTGGTGTGAAACATTTTGTTGCCCCATCTGTCAAATACTTTTAACTGAAACTCTATTGGCACTGTTGCATAGTAAACTTTGAAAACATCGTTTATCAAATCTCCGTTAGGAGAAAAAGCATTTGGAATATAGATAAGGTCAACATCTGGTCCTGTTTCTACTTCTATCGAAAATTTCATCTCTTTAACTTCACATTGATTGCTGAGAATCACAGAATAGTCACCAGCTTCATATAAGCTTATATTATTGCCATTGTGTCCGGTACTCCATTCTATTTTTGCCTCTTGATTCAAGATTACATCTAAATTCAACTCAGGTTCTTCACATGTCAAATGATACTTTTCTTTCAGATTTATTTTTAATTCTGGGATTTCCTCTACTGTGATCTGTTTTGAATTTTCGCAACCGTTTTCATCAAGAATCTTTATCAAGTAGTCGCCTGCAGATAAATTATCGAAAAACTCACTTTCAATATGTGATCCATTATTCACTGAAAAAAAATAAGGTCCGTCTCCACCTTGAATAGAATTTACCTGGATCATTCCATTTTCTACATTATAACATGTTGGACTTGTCAAGAGCTCAAAATCAACTGAATCAATTGAAACATCCAAATGAACAATACTGTCACATCCTAATAAACTCCTAAGAGTATCTAAATAGATACCTGCTTCATCAATAGTGATATTGCTTAGTGGTAAACTTTCACCTTTGCACAAAGTGATGGATTTATATTCTTCATAAATTTCTATTTCAGTAAGGTCGAATGTATAGAATTCTCCGCAAGGAACATTGTCGTAGTTTGTTATTGTATAAGTACCTGCTGTATCAAAAGTCTGCCCCTGATACACTATTGACTCACCCTTGCAAATAGTAGCAGCCTCATAATATTCTAAAATGGGAGAAACAGTTAATTTTAATTCAGCAATAAACTCACAACCGTTCACATCCTCTTGAATAGATGTAAATATACCGGACTCTGAAACTTCTTCTCCGTAAAAATTATATATTTCTCCTTCACAAATTGTTTCTTCAAAGAATAAATTTTCAACAACAAAGTATTCTAAATATAAAGTGAATATTTCAGCACAGCCCAATGCGGAGGTCCCTACATGAATATATTCTCCAGCCTCGCTGAGTAACTGTCCATAGAAATCCATGGTTTCACCTGCACATAAACTTATGTATTCTCCCTCTTTTGTAACTGGATTCACCTCTAATATTAAGTCAATTTTGTACGTACATCCATTTGAGTCAATTTGATTCGTAAAATAATTTCCTGGCTCCGAAAGTTGATCTCCATAAAAATCATAAACTGTGTCATCACAAATAGTAGCTTCCAATATTAAATCTTCTACCTCATAAATATCAAGGATTAATTTATAAATCTCTTCACATCCAAATGAATTAGTTTCTGTATGAATGTATTCACCCGATTCGCTAAGTATGTTTCCATAAAAATCTAATGTTTCGCCATCACATAAACTGATTAATTCCTCATGTTCTAATACTTGCATCAATTCTAATTCTAGTTGAATTATAAATTTACAGCCATTTTCATCTACTTGTTCTGAAATATAAGTGCCTGGTTCTGAAAGTTGATCTCCGTAAAAATTGTAAACCGTTCCCTCACAGATGGATTCTTCAAGTACCAAATTTGCGACCTCAAGAATTTCCAAATTAAGAATATATTCTTCTTCGCAGCCCATGTCATTTATTTCCACAAGAGTATAAACTCCAGCTTCGCTAAGTATGCTCCCTTGAAATTCAATGAGTTCTCCTTGACAGAGTGAAACATCTTCTGTATGTAGTATTGATTCTGAGACTTCTAGGTTCAAAGTCACAGTATAGTTACAACCATTGATATCAGTTTGTTCTGTGGTATAGGAGCCTGAGCTTTCTATTTGCTCTCCATAAAAGTCATAGATTTGCCCTTCACAAATAGTTTCTTCTATTTGTAAATCTTCAATTTCATTAACTTCTAAATACAAGATCGTTTCTTCTATGCAACCGAAAGCGTTGGTCTCTGAATGGTAATATTCACCTGAAGTATTATAGACCTCACCATGAAATGTTACAGATTCACCTTCACATAATTTGACAAATTCCTCCTCTGAGATTACTGGATTAATTGTCAATTGCAGTTCTACCTTATAAGTACAAGCATTTTCGTTTGTTAGTTCTGTTATGTAATTACCAGATTCAGATATCTGCATGCCATAAAAGTCATATGAATCACCTTCACAAATGGATGATTCTATAAATTGATCTTCCGCTTCATTTATTTCTAAAAAGAGTCTATACTCTTCTTCACAACCAAAATCAGAAATTCCAATGTGGTAATAAATGCCTGATACACTGAGAAATTCTCCAAAAAATTCAATTTCTTCACCTTCACAAATACTTACAGTTTCTTCATGAAGGATTTTTTCACTTATAGTTAATTGCAATTCAACAACATAGGAACAGTCATTTTGGTCAGTTTGAATGGAGGTGTAATTTCCTCCTTCCCAAATTTGTTCTCCATAAAAGTCATAAGCTTCACCCTCGCACATTGATGCTTCAATTTTGAGATCCTCCACTTCAAAGATTTCTAAGTTTAGAATATACTCTTCTTCACATCCATAGGCATTGAAATCAATGTGATAATATTCTCCGGTTGCATCTATGATTTCTCCAAAAAATTCTATAGACTCACCTTTACATAAACTAGTATATTGTACTTGATCATTTATTGGATTTACATCCAAATGCAGTTCTATCAAGTAAGGACAATCATTGTCGTCAATTTGTTCTGAAATATAGGTTCCAGATTCTTCAATTTGAATGCCATAAAAGTCGTAGGTTTCTTCTTCACAAATAGAAATTTCTAGCAGTCTGTCATTCTCAGGATAGTATTCTAAGTTTAAAGTGTATGTCTCCTCACAGCCTATTGCATTCGTTTCAACATACTGGTATGTTCCAGTTGATTGAAGTTGTGCTCCATTAAATTCGATGGTTTCGCCATCACATAAAATGACATTTTCTTCATGACTTATTAGGGAGTTGATTTCTAGGATTAGTTCCATTTGATAGTTACAACCATTTTCATCTATTTGATCTACAGTATAAAACCCTGAATTGCTTATTTCTTCCCCATAAAAATCATAAGTATCGCCTTCGCAAATCGACATTTCGATTTGTTCGTTTTCTACTTCGTAGATTTCTAAAATCAGCGTGTACGTCTCAAGGCAATCGAATCCATTTGTATCAGAATGTAGGTATTCCCCAGCTACATTTAGGTTTTGGCCAAAGAAATTATAAATTTCGCCTTCACAGATTGATTCTTGTTCTACGTGATTTAATATTGGGAAAACCACTAAGTCTAGGATTATAAGACTATCACAGCCAGCATTATTTCTTCTTATAAATTCGTAGCTTCCAGTTTGATCAAAGGAATATCCTAAGAATTCAAAACTATTTCCTTCGCAAATAACTTCATTAAAAGTCGCCTGGGTATCTTCGCATTCGCAACAGTGATAAATCGAAATATATTGAGAACATCCGTTATCTAAATTTGTAGCTATACCGAAAAGTTCTTGACAATTTGGTATGCCATTTATTGTATGGATACCTGAACCATAATAATATTCATCATTGCCTTCTATTTCAAGAGAAACAAAACCACCGTAACTTCCAATATAAATTTCAACACTATAGGTTAGATTACCTGGATCACAAGAATAGGATACAACTTCAATATCTGGAATGTTAAGGTCTTCGTCTACACTGACAAAAGTTGTATACTCACAGCCATTATCATTAACACAATTAAAAATATATTCACCTTGACTACTAAATGCTTCATATTGACCAGGGCAAACTTCGATTTGTTCTCCATAACTATAACAATAAACGGTAAAATGGAAATAGTCATCTGCAGGTTTTGGAAAGAAATTTAAAGTTATTGGGCCACATGGATTTGTTGGAGCATTTGGAATAGCTTCGGAAGAACGTACAATTATTTTACTAGGGCAAAGTAGGTCTTCACCTGCTCCATCTTGAAGTACTAAGGTTTTCGTGATGTATTCAACAAGATCATAAGAATATTCCAAAACATATTCTATTTGCAATTCTACAGCAACAGTTGGAGGAATGTACGTTCCATTTGGACCTATTGCGTACAGGCTAAATACTAAATCATCTGGTCCATAATATTCACTACCAGGTTCTATTACGAAAAGATAGCTTATTCCTTTTATAGTGATTAAGGTTGAATCCATTAATGGGAGAAGGATATTTTGATCAGAATAATAATGCCAAAGACCGCCTTCTAAAATTGGAATGTATAGGTAGTGTGTGTCTATTTGTACTTCAAATTCTAGTTCTATTGCAAAGCATTTGGCCTTTAAATCACATTCTAGATCGGTTGCTTCAAAAAGGCCCTCAACAACGTCAATGAAATTATCTCCAGTTATTAAAGTATTGGAACAAGCTTGATCGCTGGTATAAATAGTATCGATTAAAATGTTTATTTCTTCATACATGCAAGAATCAATGTGGTCTTCTAATTGAGTTGAGTATATGCGTCTATCGCAAATTTCAGTTGCACACAGGTTCCAATTCAAAGTGGGAGAATCAGCGCCTGCCATTGATAAGACGTTTCCACAATCCATAGGAGGCACTAAACATTCTATATCAAGTTCAAGATCAATCGATAGTTTTAAGGTATCATAAGTAATATCCGGAATTTCAAATGTAATAATGGCAGTATCTGAATCTATGCATATACCATCGTCAATATTGAGTATGATTGTATATTGGCCACACTTACTAACGCTAATAATTTCCTCACCAAATTCATTCAAAGAAAAACTTACTGATCCACCGTTTTCAGCACAGAGCGTCTCCCAATCGCCGGAAACAGGTAAGATGTATTCATAACTGCATACCTTGAGATCAGGTCCTGCATCTGCTTCCAAGGCACAAGCATTCAAATTATTTGAAAGCAAAAAGTTTGATATAAGAATAATGAAAAAGTAAAAATTTTGTCTAACGGCTTTAGGATAAATCATAGCAATGCATTTTGTTTTTTGTTACTTACACAATAGAATAAATCAACAAAACGATGCAGTATGAGAAAAAATAATTTAATTTATTTTACTTCAGTTTTAAACAATGCATCAGGAGATGCACGGAATGGAATGCTTGATCTAAGATAAAGCACTAGTTTATGGGTGAATATGTAAGCCTATGCAGAGCAAAACAAGATTCCATATTTAACTTTCTTTGACTTTCAAAGCAATCAATCCAAAAATTGGGCCTATCGCCAAAGTGGTGTAAACATAAATTGAATCTGTAAATTCAATTAGTGCATTGATTAATTCAATACTAATTATAGTTATGGAAAAACCTATGCAAGTAACTATTGTAAGTGCCGTGCCTTTTATTTCTGGCGGCGCATTTTGAGCAACCAAAGTTGAGAATAGCGGCGAGTCAGCAATAACTACAAATCCCCAGAAAAGCAGAAATCCAATAAGAATGATTTCGTATTCCACAAAGAATATGAAAGGGGATATCAAGCAACATAAGCAAGACAATAACAATGCTAACATTGCTGTTTTTTTAGTTCCATGGGTCTGTGCAAGATGGCTTGCAAGCAAACAAGCTATTCCACCAATGGCTATAATCTCGAAGGACAATACTGGGATATAATATGCTGATGAAGGATGAAGCGTTTTATATGTATGCAGGATTTTAGGTACAAATACCCAAAAGGCATACAACTCCCACATATGACCGAAATAACCATACGCAGCAGATCTAAAATTTCTATTTTGGAATACTGAAAAAAAAGCTGATAAGTCTATTCGTTTAGCTGGTTGGAGATACGGCCCATCGGGTACTACTATTTGCATTATTAAACCTCCGAATGCTGCTAGAGAGGAAGTTATAATTAATACATATTTCCACATTGAGCCTACCATTATTGCCTTGATTAGATGGGGTAGTGCAGTTCCAAGAACTAAGGCAGCTACTAAAAACCCTAGAGACTTTCCCAATTCTTTATCAAAATGATCCGCAGCTATCTTCATACCCACGGGATAAATACCTGCCAGAAAAAATCCAGTAAAAAACCGCAGAACAAGTATACTCGAAAGGTTATTTCCCTCCCAAATTAATCCGACATTCAAAAGGGCTCCTAAAATGGCACAGAGTAAAAAGACTTTTGAAGGGGAAAAACGATCTACAATAGTTAAAATAGACAAGACTAAAGTACCAATGATAAAACCAAATTGGACGGCCATACTAATGTGACCTAAATCGCTACTTACAAGCTTGAATTCTAACATAAGGTTTGGCATCACGGCATTTCCTCCGAACCACAAAGAAGTACAACAAAATTGTGCAAGCACAATTGCAGGTAGAATTAATTTAAACTTATTCACATTACTGGTTTCTTGTATAGGACTGGCATTGGATCTTTGATCCAAGGTCTAACTTTTCCAAATAACCTCTTCCACATTCAATATCTTCCCTTGATAACGTCCTAGTACGAAGAAGTAATCTGAAAGTCTATTCAATAAAATCAGAATGTCAAGGTCGACAGCAGAATGTTCTGATAAGCTCACCGCTCTTCGCTCTGCTCTTCTAGAAACTGTTCTAGCGATATGACAAAGCGAAACCGTCGGATGGCCAGAAGGAAGGATGAAATTTGCCAATGGAGGCAATTCACTTTGCATCTCATCGATTTGCTTTTCTACAGCTTCAATTATGGAGGCATCAAAGGCCATTTTTAGTTCTGGCTTGTCAGGATCAGTAGCCAGAATTGCACCTACAACGAAGAGTTTATTTTGTATGAGCTCTAGAAAGTCTTTTGTCTTTTTGTCTTCAACATGGTCCGCTAGATGTCCAACAAAGGAGTTGCACTCATCAACAGTGCCATAAGCTTCTAATCGAATATCATCTTTAGATACTCTCGCTCCACCAAACAATCCTGTCTTGCCTTTATCACCTGTTTTGGTATAAATTTTAGTAGCCATCTTTTAATTTTTTTCCATTAGA
>CALIIW010000283.1 GCA_938018185.1 uncultured Saprospiraceae bacterium | reverse complement strand
GGTCACGCCTTTCAAGTTTTCTCTAGTAGGAATATTGGTTTGAGCGAATACAACTGGCCGACCTATGAGGCGGCTGAAATACATTCCATGAGTATGGAATTTTTCACTTGGCCTTGGATGCAATTATTCTTCAAAGGTGATACAGATAAATATAAGTTTTCTCATTTGGCTTCAGCGATAAAGTTCTTGCCTTATGGTGTGGCGGTGGATGAATTTCAGCACTATGTTTATGAAAATCCTGAAGCGACAATTGCTGATAGGAATTCAAGGTGGAAAATCATTGAAAAAAAATATTTGCCACATAGAGACTATGATGGCAATGAATTTTTAGAAGCTGGCGGTTTTTGGCAAAGACAAAATCATATTTTTGCTTCTCCCTTTTATTATATAGACTATACACTAGCTCAAGTCTGTGCTTTTCAGTTTTGGAAAAAAGATCGAGAAGATCACGAGACAGCTTGGTCTGATTATGTAAGACTTTGTAAAGAAGGTGGATCACGTCCTTTTTTAGAATTGGTAAAACTTGCCAACTTACAATCTCCATTTGATGAGGCATGTGTCAAGTCAGTTGTTGAACCGATAGAAGCCTGGTTAGATAGCATTGACGATAGCAGTTTTTAAGTTTTGTCTAAGTTTTAAAGCTAATCGTCTGAATTTTATGTTTTTCTTAAAATAGTTCTTCATTTTAGAAGCGTTAACTAATAAACTATTAAAATGAAGAAAATTATCTTTCAAGTATCAGCAGCCATTTTATTGCTTGGCTTCACTTTTTCCTGTTCCGTAGATGAATGCGGAGGTTCAAAAGATCGATTCCTTAAGAACTATCATACGCTTATGGATGATATTGAAGATTCAGGCTATGACAAGGATAGTCGAAAATGGGATGCAAACGATGAAAAATTTCAAGCATATGTAAAAAACTGCTATGAAACCTACGAAGATGACCTTACAAATAGAGAGACTAGGGAATTTTGGGACAGAGCAACAAAGTATTACTTTAAAAAATTTGCTAATAACATAGACCTTAAACTGGAAGGAAAGGAAATCGGAAAACTAATTGGAGATAATCTAACAGAAGTATCTTCAGAATTAGGCGCAGCCTTTAAAAATATCGATGTCAATATTGATATTGATGAAAAAGAGATCAATGAATTTTTTGATGAATTAGGAGGCGATTTAGAAAAACTTGGGAAGAAGTGGGGCAAGAAAATTGAGAAAATTCTTGAAAAAGAGAAGTAAAGAGAGGTAAAGAGAACCTTTAACACATAAAAAGCCGTCTAAACTCTCGTTGGACGGCTTTTTTCTTGCTATATCCCCAAAGAGCTGCTAAATTTGCGCACGTGTACGACATTATTCTCGCTTTTATAACAGCCTTCGCGCTTACATACTTTGCCATACCTTCTATAGTGTATATCGCAAAGAAGAAGAATCTCATGGATGAGCCAGGAGAAAGAAGGTCGCATAGTGTCAGTACCCCATCCTTAGGAGGCATCGCTATATTCGCTGGAGCCTTATTTTCAATAATTTTATGGACCCCTTTTCATGTATTTGGAGATCTTCAGTACATATTATGTGCTTTTATCATAATATTTCTGATCGGAGCTAGAGATGATATCATTCCTGTTCCAGCTTCAAAGAAGTTATTGGCTCAACTTTTTGCTGCAGGAATATTGGTTTTTAAATCAAATGTGGTGATCACTGGATTGTATGGCCTTTTCGGCATAGTGGACATTCATCCTATTGCAAGCTATGTATTATCAATCTTCATTATAATGGTTATCATCAACTCATTCAATCTAATTGATGGTATCAATGGCTTGTCTGGATCTATAGGTACACTCATTGCCTTGACCTTTGGAACTTGGTTCATATTAATTGATAGACTCGAATTGGCTATTTTAGCTTTCACCTTAGCAGGAGCGACCATTGCTTTTCTAAAATACAACATTACGCCAGCTAGAATTTTCATGGGAGACACTGGCTCCTTATTGATAGGATTGGTATGCGCTATTTTGGCGATAAAGTTTATTGAAATCAATAAGCTTATTCTTACAACGCCAAATTATGCTCACTTAAAACATTTGGCTGTTCGCTCAGTCCCTGGAGTTGCAATCGGTATCATGATCCTTCCACTTTTTGATACGCTTCGTGTTTTTCTGATGCGGGCCATGAAAGGAAAATCTCCTTTTCAACCTGACCGGACACATATACATCATTTGATGATTGACTATGGTTTTACACATATGAGAGCCACTGCCATTTTAGTTTTAGTTAACATGGCATTTATCTTGATGGTTTTCAACATGCAACACATCGGCACCTTGCCTTTAATCTTACTAGTTGTGTCAATAGCAACAATCCTTACTGGCCGCTTATACTTTTTAGTAAGAGATAAAAAAATTAAGTTTGCAAAAGAACAGGCGCTTATTAATCCTGGTTCGCAAAGAACTTCTGAAAAAATACTGCGTAAAGAAGTGCAAACCGATTAACTTTCAAAATGAATTTCTTATATGTTTTTATTGGCGGTGGTTTAGGATCAATTTGCCGCTATGGCATTGCCCTTCTTCTTAAAAAGAATCAATTCAACTTTCCCTTTGCAACTTTGATTGCTAATATTTTAGCTTGTATACTTTTGGGATATCTTATTGGCCTTGCGGCGAAGGGCTCCATCTCTATGAATCAGAAACTTCTATTGATGACGGGGTTTTGTGGAGGCTTTAGCACCTTCAGTACGTTTTCTGCGGAGACTTTTCAGTTGTTTGAGAATGGGAATGTCGTTTATGCGCTGGCGAATATTGGATTGTCTGTTGTGGTTTGTTTGTTGGGGATTTGGATAGGGTATCATATAAGTTCTTATAAGTGAGCTTTGGTTTGGATGTAGGTGCAGGGCATGCTGGTAGACACCGGAATGGATTTGTCATCCCGACTGGAATGAACGGGTCTGCACTCGTTTAATTTGATTATTACTTTTATAAAGAAAGGTGTAAGATTTCTCCACTCGTTTTTTGCCTTCGGCAAAATCGGTCGAAATTATTAATGCTATTTGCCTTGACCCCTCCGTTCCGCTCCGCTTCAGTCCCCGAGTACTCGGGACAAGCAGGATGACAATCTTACATTACCCTAATTGTTCACCTACACCCAAACATGCATCAAAACCTACATTTGAACTACACATTCACCACTAATCCATTAATCTTAACATCACCTGGAAGTTCCAATTCAATGCCGCCTTTGATGTCATTTACTATTTCCAACTTATCAGCAAGAACTTCATTAGAAATGTAATCGCCGAAATGCTCTATGGCGGATTTAATACTTTCATGCTCTTCCAAATGAACTGCAATACGATCCGTTACGTTGAAATCTTTTTCCTTTCTTATGTTTTGGATACGGTTGACCAACTCTCTAGCCATACCTTCTGCCTTTAGCATGTCGTCTAGTTTGATATCTAGTGCAACGGTTAAATTGCCATCATTTGCGACAAGCAAACCAGGTATGTCATCCGCAGAAATTTCAAAATCTTCGAGTGCAAGTTCGTGTGTATTATCTCCTATTTGCATAGAATATTTTCCTGAGCTTTCTAGATTAGCAATGTCTTCTTTTGTGAAAGCTGCAATGGCTTGCGACACAGCCTTCATGTCTTTCCCCACACGTCTTCCTAAAGTTTTGAAGTTTGGTTTGATCTTCTTTGAGATTACACCCGAACCTTCTTTTAGGTATTCAATTTCCTTCACGTTGACTTCTGCAAGAATTAACTCTTTTACACCATCCACTTGCTTTTCAAAAGATTCATCCAGGATAGGAAGCATAATCTTTTGAAGTGGTTGTCTCACTCTCAGTTGTTCTTTCTTTCTTAAGGACAAGACCAAAGATGAAATCCTTTGCGCATAATCCATTCTAACTTCAAGGTCTTCCTGAATCAAATCTTCTTTCACTTCTGGCATTAATCCGAGATGGACAGAATCTAATTTTTCCATCTGTGATACGCCATCTAAATTTTTATACAACCAATCTCCAAAGAATGGCGCTATTGGAGACATCAATTTTGAAACCGTTAATAAGCATTCATATAAAGTCTGGTAAGCAGCAATCTTGTCTTCCGTGTATTCGCCTTTCCAAAATCTTCGTCTACATAGACGTACATACCAGTTGCTCAATTGATCTTCAACAAAGGCTTGAATTTTTCTTCCTGCTCTTGTTGCTTCATATTCAGCATAATCCACATCCACCTCCTTGATCAAAGAATTTAATTTCGAAATGATCCATTGATCGATTTCTGGTCTTTGATTAATAGGAATGTAGTCTTCTTTAAAAGAAAACTTATCTATGTTGGCGTAGCCTGCAAAAAACTTGAAGGTATTATACAGTGTTCCGAAAAATTTATTTCGCACTTCAATAACACCAGCCGTATCAAATTTTAAATTATCCCAAGGATTGGCATTGGTCATCATATACCACCTGTTGGTATCTGCTCCATTGGCCGCAATCGCCTCAAACGGATCAACTGCATTGCCAAGACGCTTAGACATTTTTCTACCTTGCTTGTCCTGTACCAAACCATTTGAAACAACGTTCTTGTAAGCAACACTATCAAAGGCCATTACAGCTATTGCGTGAAGTGTATAAAACCATCCTCTTGTTTGATCTACTCCTTCTGCAATAAAATCTGCAGGGAAATTTCTTTCAAATGTTTCTTTATTCTCAAATGGATAATGCCATTGTGCATAAGGCATGGAGCCCGAATCAAACCATACATCAATTAAGTCCAATTCCCGAACCATCTTTTTTCCATCTGCTGTAACCAAGACTACATCGTCAATATATGGTCTATGCAATTCCTTTGGCATTTTTTGATCCATTCCTAAGGCTGCATTTGCCTTTTTTATTTCTTCTTCCAATTCCGCTAAGGAACCGACACAGATTTCTTGTTCTCCATCTTCTGTTCTCCATATTGGTAATGGTATTCCCCAGAATCTTGATCTAGACAAATTCCAATCATTCAAATTCTCCAACCATTTTCCAAATCTCCCTTCTCCTGTAGATGCTGGTTTCCAATTGATGGTCTTATTCAATTCAAACATCCGCTCTTTCATCGAAGATGCTTTGATAAACCAAGAATCCAATGGGTAGTATAAGATTGGCTTATCTGTTCTCCAACAATGCGGATAATTGTGAGCATACTTGGCAACATTAAAAGCCTTATTATCTTTTTTTAATCGGACTGCAATGTCAATGTCAACATTCACATAGTCTTCCTGATCTTTATAATTTTTGACATATCGATTTGAAAACTCGCCAGCAGTTGATATGAATTTACCTGATTTATCAACTAAGGTTAAAGCACCTAATCCATTTTGTTTTCCAACGATTCTATCATCTGCTCCAAATGAAGGCGCAGTGTGTACAATACCTGTTCCATCTTCTGTCGTCACAAAATTCCCTGGGATCACTTTAAAGGCATCTGTTTTGCCTTCCATTTCTTCTATCGGATTGCCGAAATCCATCAACTGTTCATATCTGATGTCAAGCAAATCCGCTCCTTTGAAACAAAGGCTGCATTCTATTGCTGCAGGCTTGCCTTTTCCCTCAAACCACTTTCCAACAAGCTCTTTAGCTAAAATTACAGAGACTGGTTTTTCTGTATATGGATTTATGGTTTTTATCTTGCAATAATCGATCTTCTTTCCAACAGTCAAGCCGGTATTTGAAGGAAGGGTCCAAGGCGTTGTCGTCCAAGCCAACAACTTTACATCTTCATCATCCGATTCAAACAAAAAAGCAGATTGCTCATTCTTAATAACTGTAAACTGCGCAGCTACTGTTGTATCCTTAACTTCCTTATAAGTGCCAGGTTGATTTAGCTCGTGTGAACTTAGACCAGTACCAGCAGCCGGTGAATAAGGCTGTATCGTATGCCCTTTGTAAAGAAGGTCTTTGTCATAAAGTCTTTTCAACAACCACCATACTGATTCGATGTAATTGTCCTCGTAGGTGATGTAAGGATTTTCAAGATCGACCCAATAGCCCATCTTTTTTGTAATGTCGTCCCATATATCTTTATAGCGCATCACTGTCTCTTTGCACTTTTTATTGTACTCATCCACAGTGATCTTCGTCCCAATGTCTTCTTTTGTGATACCAAGTTCTTTCTCCACAGCCAATTCAATCGGAAGTCCATGCGTATCCCAGCCACCTTTACGCTCTACCCGCTTGCCTTTCATTGTCTGGTATCGACAATAAATATCTTTGATGGTTCTTGCTATAACATGGTGTATACCAGGCTTACCATTTGCCGATGGCGGTCCTTCATAAAAGACAAAGCAATTGTCTTTGCTCTTTTCTTCTACAGATCTTTTGAAAATATCGTTCTGTTCCCAAAACTCCAGTATCTCTTTGTCTATTTCTGGTAAATTCAATCCCTTTAAATCCTTATACATTGAAGTCGTATTAATTTCGTTGCCAATAAGGTTGCAAAGATAGGGATTATATTAAATGTAAAACCGCAAAATTCAAAATTCAAAAAATGTAAAAGTGGCTTTAAAGGCTTTTTGCCCTCAGGGAATACCCTGATGTATCCAAAAACACTTTTACATTTAAAATTTTAGGTTTTTCTTACGAAATGTTCTCCTTCAAAAATTCATGAATTTCTTCTACGGTAGCATCTTCCCCAAATTGAACTGGTTTTTTAAAGGTAATTGACAACTGTACATCTTTATTTTTAAAGCGTACACCTTTCTTATCAAAAGCTTTGTCAAAGCCATTCAAGACAACTGGTACAACGATAGGATTCAGGGATTTTATCAGAGATGCTGAGCCTTTACGCACTGGGGCATTGGGCGAAGTGGTGCCTTGAGGGAAATTTATAACCCAACCAAACGAAAGGGCCTTTTTAATTTTATCTGGTGCTTTAATATCTGAACTACGACTCACATCCTTCCCGCCAGATCTCCAAGATCTTTTTACAGTTACGGCTCCTGTATAGGAAAACAATCTTGGCAGCAAGCCACTATTGTACATGGTTTCTTCTGCAGCGATGTAATAACTCTTAGCTCTTGGCATTAGGAGGTAAAAAGGGAAATTTATGTTTTCATACTTCCATTTCACACTACAGAAAACGTGAAACAAAGCAATGACATCGATGTAATATGTCTGGTGGTTTGAAATAAACAAAACATTTGTTTCAGGAAGATCCAATAAGTAATCTGCACCTTTGACCTCCGTTTTATTTACAATATTGAGCCCTCTATAAGTAGCCATACCAATCAAACCCGTTAAAGCACCTTTTAAGAAAATTACATTCCCAAAAGGGTCCCTAAACCTATTCTTCCACCTAGACCTTGGCCTGGATGACTGCATTGAATTTATAAATCTATTGAAACGATTGTCTTTTCTCATTTTTTACTAATCCACTAAATCATATTGCAGTTTTTGATATCTCTTTGCTGCAATTCTTATATAAATGTAAGTTCAAGTTTTTGCAATTCAATGTATATAACTGATTTAAAAATAAAACCATATAAGATAAATAACATTTTTATATAAGAAGTCATATAAGTGAGTTCTGAGAAGGGTCAAAAATGGGATTTTAGTCTTAATTCTATCGCTATTTATCTGAATAAATTCAATTTTTTCACTTAATAAGCCACCTTTGCAGTGCTGGATAGTCTTTCTTATTAATATCGTTATCAAAACCAATACAATTCATACTATGAATAAATTATTTCTAGCAATCACTCTATTTATTTTTTCGATCTCTTCGCAATTATCTGCTCAGAATCAGGCCAATATACAAGGTAAAATTCTTGATGAATCTGGAGCGTCTTTAGCTTATGCGAATGTTTTGTTGAATAATGCTGTTGATAGCTCCCTTTTTAAAGTAGAAATCACGGATGATGTCGGATTATTCAATTTTCAACAGATTCCTGAAGGCAAATACTTCTTATCAATAAGTTATGTTGGCTTAGCTGAATATACTGGGCAGATTTTCTCTTTTTCAGGAAATGATAATAAGGACTTGTCTGAAATAGTCATAGAAGCAAATAAAAATGACTTAGCTGAAGTAACAGTAACCGCCAAGCGTCCTATGATTGAGGTAAGACCTGACAAGCTTGTTTTTAATATCGAAAACTCGGTCAATGCAACTGGAAACAACGCGTTGGAGTTATTAAGAAAAGCGCCTGGAGTTGTTTTGGACAACAATGAAAACATCAACCTGATGGGTAAATCTGGAGTTAGGGTCTATATCAATGATAGACCCTCTTATCTGAGTCCTCAAGATTTGGCAAACTACCTGAAGACTTTGAATAGTGACCAGATTGAGTCTATTGAGATCATCACCAATCCTTCTGCTCGATATGATGCGGAAGGTAATGCGGGTATCATAAACATCATCTTAAAGAAAAACAAAAACTTTGGTACAAACGGCTCAATTTCTGTAAATGGAAGTTTTGCAGTTGATACTTTTTCGGTCAGCATGCATCCGAGCTATGGTGCAACAGTTTCTCTTAACCATAGAAATAAACTTATAAATGTTTATGGATCTTATGGGTACAATGAAAACCAAGGCTACAATTATGAAAGGCTTTTCAGATTACAAAGCGAATCATTCTTTGATCAAAATATTTTCACAAATAATGAAAGCAAAAGTCATACGGCAAAATTAGGCTTAGATTATTTTATAAATGATAAACAAACTATTGGATTTCTAGTTAATGGGAATTTAACGGATGGGTCTAACAATGGAAAATCAGACATCGAAACTGGGTCCAGTTCGAACTTTCAAGTCGCTAAAATTCTAAATAGCCAATCACTTTCAGATGGTCCTACAAATAATATTGACATCAATTTAAACTATCAATTCAAAGGAGAGAATGATCTAGTTTGGAATATCGATGCTGACTATGGCATGTTTGCTAGAGATCACAACAATGGTTATCCCAACATTTATTATACTCCTAATAGGGATAGCATACTGGAAGAGAATTTCTATACCGACAGGCAAAATTCGAGTATAGGCATCTATTCTTTCAAGATAGATCACGAGCGAAACTTAGGAAAAGGAAAACTAGGTGCTGGAATTAAAACTGCAATTGTTGAGACCGAAAATAGTTTTGACTTTTTCGAAAAGATAAACAATGTAGCTATCGAAGACCTAGACAGAAGTAATGACTATGATTATTCTGAAAACGTAAATGCGATATATGCTACTTACGATATAAAACTGGACAAATGGTCTTATCAACTAGGTCTTCGAGTAGAAAACTCAATAACAAAAGGAGAACTTAGTTCCGCACAAGAAGTGGAAGATAAGGTTGTTGAAAGAAATTTTACTGATTGGTTTCCTTCAGGTGGTATTTCTTATGCTGTGAATCAAAACAATCAGTTTGCCTTTTCTTTTGGAAGAAGAGTTGACAGACCGAATTATCAAAACTTAAATCCTTTTGTATACCTAATCAATGAGTTAACTGTAGCAACAGGCGATCCTTTTCTTAAGCCTCAGTACACTAACAACATACAACTTACCCATACTTTTAAATATAGATTTAACACAACGCTAAAGTATAGCAAGACTAAGGATTTGATGACAAGGTTTTCAGATGTGAACGAAGCTGTTGTAGATTCAACTGGAAATGTAATTGGTGAAAAATTTACCTGGAAAAATTTGAGTACTCAAAATCATTATAGTCTTAATTTTTCAGCTCCTTTTACAGTTGCTGAATGGTGGAGTACTTATACAAATTTAACGGCTTATAGATTGGAAAATCAAGCCGACTACGGGGAAGGAAAGGTTGTAGACATCACGGCAAATGCATTTAACATTTACATGCAACACACTTTCAGCTTACCGAAAGACATGACTTTAGAAGTTTCAGGTTGGGCAAACACGCCTAGCATCTGGGGTGGCAACTTTGAAACGGGAGCTATGTGGTCTGTTGGGGCAGGCCTTCAAAAGAAAATGTTTGACGGCAATGGCACTTTAAGGATCGGAATAGATGACATATTCAGAACTTCTGAGTGGACTGCAGAATCTACCTTTGGTGCTCAATATACGGAAGGACTAGGCGGCTGGGCATCAAGAAGAGTCAAAGCAAGTTTCAATTATAACTTTGGCAATGATAAGGTGAAGAGTAGAAAAAGAGCTACTGGCTTGGAAGATGAGAAGAAGCGGATTGGGGGGTAGTGGTTGATCGTTGTTTGTTGTTGGAAATTTCGAACAACAAACAACAAGCAACTATCAACTAACCTCCACCTTCTCAAAATCCTCCGGCGTATTCACATTCACCAACCACTTCTTGTCCCCCAAATCTATCTCCTCAATATCAGAATTTATCAAAACCTTTCTAGGACAGGAATAACCCTGTGCCAAAAATTGTAGCATGGGCATGTATGCCTTAGGCTCCCAGATGGTAAATAGTGGATCAGGAAAATCTGTTTCAGGATTGTGAAAAGCAGTGGCCAATTTAGTTGGATCACGATGTTTGATTATGTGCTCGATGGCCTCTTCATCCAAGTATGGAAGATCGCAAGCCAATACAAGCCATGCCGAATCTGGTTGTTGTTTGAATGCAGAAAGAATTGCCCCATAAGGCCCTAAGCCAGCAAAAGCATCCTTGATACAATTATCTGATTCACTTTCTTGATCTTGGCGGATTGACAAATAACTCTTCTTTACAAACTTTTCCGTGATAGCTATCAAATGATCTTTTTGAGCAGTACCATGATAATTTATTTGAGATTTATCCTTACCCATTCTTTGACTCTTGCCGCCGGCTAAAATCAAAGCATTCAAAGGAGGCACTTCTAACGATAGTTTTTCATCCAGGAATGAAATGATCTTTTCAGTTTCATCCCAATGTAAACTTGGTAAGTCCTTGATCCCTGGAATTTGATCTATCAGAAAATCGTAAATCTCCTTTTCGTCCTCTTTATAAATAAGCAACTGGATGTCTTGCAGTCTGTCTATCTTTCTACTGATGGACTCTTTCTTTTTCTGATCTATGACTAATATCTGTTTTTTGGCCTTTGCATGATTACCATTTACTAAAATGAAGTCATAAGCATTAAGCAACACTCTATTTTGATAGCTATTTAGGGGCGCAGACCACTCTAATCTTTGAAAGTTTATCTTATCTGTATATAGCGCTACTTGAGGATTATCAAGATCTGCTGGATGATGATCTGCGTCTATGTAAACGGTATTATATTTCTCCCCAAAGTGATCAAGAAGCTTATTTGCAAGCTTGTCTATCTCTCCGCAAACGGTGCCTAAAATGGCCCATTCGTTTCTCCCAAAATTGCCAAGATTTGGTCTTGTTAATTTAGCATGCTTACTGTGCTTCATGAGAATTAATTTATGAATCTAACCACTCTTTAAATGATTTTACTTTTTCTCTTGCTACGACAACTTCAAAATGAGGTGTCGGCTTTATATCCAACTTTAGTCTACTGTTAAA
>CALIIW010000282.1 GCA_938018185.1 uncultured Saprospiraceae bacterium | reverse complement strand
GAA
Organism: uncultured Saprospiraceae bacterium; assembly: GCA_938018185.1. Classification (GTDB taxonomy): domain Bacteria; phylum Bacteroidota; class Bacteroidia; order Chitinophagales; family Saprospiraceae; genus JALZVN01. The sequence continues at coordinate 11,385 of CALIIW010000282.1, read as the reverse complement.
GGCTTCAGTATGAATGGCCTATCCGAGCTTCAAAGCGAAGGACAATTTTCGTCTTTCGAACTTGCTGTTTCTAATTTGTCACAGGTTAAAACCTTTTATGAAACACTCTTTTCATGGAAGATTCTAAAAGAAAAGGATGGTTATCATGTCATATATAATCAAGAAAATCAAATTGCTTCTATAGAGATATATGGCCAATCAGAGAATGAAAAGCCTGCAAATTGGTATGTTACTTTTAACGTAAAAGATATTGAGCAGGCAAAAAATAATCTTATAGAAAATGGTGGTGAAATAATTAGCAAGAAACAAAATACTTGTTTTGTCCAAGATTTATTCGGAGCAAAATTTTATATTCAATAATATTTATTAACTTATCGTAAATCTTTTTTTACAGCAATCCATTCGCTAATAAAATAAATTAAGATAATGTAAACGATTAAGATGCCAAGATCATCAATGCCGACGGAGGTTTGAGTTTCTTTTAAGGCATATTTGGTCCAAGGCATTGGGATGATATTTCCAATTGCTTTAATTGGGAGCACATTACCTAAGAATACTAATTTGTATTTGTAAATCAACAGTGTTGAAACAATAGGTTCTACCATAAATATGTAGAAAAAGAGTAGGGCAATGGTGATGCCCGGTCGCTTTATAACTATAGAAGCCATTAAACAGAACAACTGAAAAGCCACTAAGTGCAAAAAATAAGCAGGTATAAATTCTATGTGTTTAACTATAAAAATAAAGTCTTTGGTAGGGGACCAAGCAAATCCTATCAACAACCCTATCACTAAAGCAACCAAACTTACAGCAGCAGAAAGGCCAATTATAAAGCTTATTTTAGTCCATAAGAACTGTTTACGACTTAGACCATCAATTACATTTTGCTTTACGGTTCCGTAACTGTATTCATTAGAAATGGAAATCACCATTATAAAACCAAGTAGAATTGAAAATAAACTATAGATCCACGTAAGGTTTTGCCACAAGTCTACAAAATCAAAAAAAGGCATATCTGAATGGGAAATTCCTAAATCTGCAAAGTCCTCTCCAATACTAGTAAGGTAATCTAGGAAGAACTTAATGGATATTGGTACGGCAAGTAAAAAGACTCCAAACAATCCTAGTAATATCCAAAAGTACTTTGAATTCTTTAGTTTGAAATATTCTATTTTAAAGAGTCTAAGCATTTTGCGATAATATTTCCATAAACTGTTGTTCTAAGTTTTTCTTGATAACAGTTAGGTGATTTACGTATATCCCATTTGTAACTAAATATTGATTTAAGTCTGTGGCAGTTGCATTGCTTTTGCAATGGATTTCAATTTTATCTTTCAACCATCTGTGCTTTTCATATAATGGATAACCTAATATTTTGGCTTCCAAAGTGAGATTGTCATCAGCTGAAACTTCAATCAAAACTTGATCTCCAAAACCATCATCAACTTTGCCTGTATGGATGAGATTGCCAAAATTAAGTATGGCAAACTCAGAACAAACTTTTTGTACTTCATCTAGTAGGTGACTGGCAAGAATAATTGTTTTTCCGCTTTGAGCGATTTCAATTATTAGTTGTCGAATCTCGGAGATGCCTTTAGGGTCTAAACCATTTGTAGGCTCATCTAAGATTAATATATCAGGATTTGCTAGTAGGGCAGAACCAATAGCCAATCGTTGTTTCATCCCTAAGGAATAGGTCCTAAATGGGTCATGTCTTCTTTCAAATAAGCCAACTTGTTCCAAAACTTCGTCTATGCGACTTTCTTGCACTTCTTTTATTAAGCAAGCAAGTTGTAAGTTCTTGTAAGCAGAAAAGGTAGGATAGAAGTTGGGCTTTTCTAGTATGGAGCCTATTCGCTTTCTATGTTCATGAGAACCAGTTTCCCCAAACCAGGAATAAGCACCGGAGGTAGGATTTGTAACACCCAAGATCATACCTAGGGTCGTTGTTTTTCCAGATCCATTTGGTCCTAAAAGGCCGAACACTGAACCAGCTTCAATCGTTAGATTAAGCTGGTTCACTGCTGTTATTCGGCCGTATTCTTTATGAAGATTTTGAATATTGAGTATTGGCATTTATTTAGTCCCAATTATCTAATCCATCAGGAGATAATTCTTTCAACTTTTCTATATCTAAGCTCTTCAAAGCATTAATATATTTTAAGTCAAGAGAACCTTTCATTTCTAAAACGCCAGCGTATCCATCTGTTAAAAATGAAGCAACATAAGTTGAGCCTCCTCGCCAGGATGTTTTCTCCATCAAGTGGCATTTGTATTCTTTATTATCTACAGACATGATGACTTCAAATCCTTCTGCTTTAACACTCTTGTCTAAGCTCGTGAAAGCTTCTTTTAAAGCAAGTGGTCCTTCTGCATCAGAGGTGACAACCTTCAAATGATCCAGGTCTCTGATCAACATATTGAAATCTGGGTTCTTATCTGTGTTCATCACTCTTATGAGACTTTGATAAAGGTATAATTTGTAACCTTTTGTGGTCTCTTCAAGCTGACTTACCGTTTTTGATTGCCCAAAACTCAATCCAGTGATTAAAAAAACAGACACGAGAACTAATATTACTTTTTTCATAATTTGAATATATTTCAATTAGAATTAAATTAGGTAATTAGATAGCTAGTACAATAAAAATAAATTTTTATAACAATAGCTTCGAATTTGCTTATTAAGAATTGGTTATTTGTTTATTCGTGTATTTGTTTATAAACTTTAACAAATATCCCATAAGCTAATTTAAACTTTTGGTGTACTAAATTTATAAGATCCTTAAATTATTGTACAACTACCTTCTTACTTAAAAGTGTTTCTCCTTTTTTAAGAGTCACGATATATGTACCTGGTGCTAAACCTTGTGTACTAATCTGTTGCTTGCTAGTATTTAATCCCACTATAGATTGAATAACATTTCCATTCATATCGTTTAGTGTCGCATCACCTCCATCCATTGAAGAAGGAATTGCTATTGTTATTTGGTCTGAGGAGTTTACAGGGTTTGGGTATACTTTAAATTTATCAGCACCTCCTTCAAAAGCACCACTTAGTTCTTCTATACCATGTTCTTGGATACCTTTCATCATAGTTCCTAACTCATTTAATTCGATCTGTCCCATGAGTGAGAATACTATAAATTTACCATCTGCTTTTCCTACTAAGATTAGTTCATTTACAATTCCGTTTGCCTCGTCAACTTTAAACATAAAGTTTCCTTCTGGACTATTGACTCTCATTAATTCTTCATGAGAAGATTTAACTTTGGTAAGCGCAGATTTGTATTCAGAATCTAAGTTTGGCAAATGCTCTCCAACGATTAAATTAAAAGATTCAATTCTTGAAGCCATGTCTTTCAATTGCTTCATGTCTTCTCCTTCAACCTCTATGTCTATTTGGGAAGCAAGTTCAAACATTTTACCTGAAATATGTACTGTTGTAAATTCATCAGCGCCTTTGTATTGGCTAAAATGTTTGTCTACTATATTTTGCGAAAAGGCAACTGTTGCGGAGAATAAAACCGTTAAGGCTAAAATTAATTTTTTCATTATCTATTTTTTTAAAGTTTAATATTTCTAAAAATTCACTTACGCGCTTGTGTTCGAGAAAAAGACGATGACAAAATGCGAATGTTACAGAAAGCTTAAAATTTACAAGTGTAATATAGTCTAAAGTCGACAATTCGGAAGTTTCTTTAGACGAAGGGACAAAATTGAAAGATTAAAATTTATCTTTTTTTAAGCTTTCATCTTATTTTAACTGCTTCTTTATCCAATTTTTGAAAGCAAAACGGAATAATTCAGGAGAATGTCAATCAGGAGGCTTGGTTCGATCAAAAAGACCTTATACATCTATGCCTAGCAGATATTTGTTAAAATCTAATCAAATAAGCATTTCATATGAAGCAAATTTGAAATTATTGCTGTCATAATTTATGTTTAGTGTACCTGGTATCTAGTAAGTTTAACTTAATATATTTCAACTTCATCTAAAAATAACCAAGCTTTATGACCTGCTCCGTCTTGACCGTCAGGTATCATACCATAACTAGAAATTGAAATATTTAGATACCTTGTTTTAAAAGGCTCTAAGTTTAAAGTAACTGGCATGCTTTTGATGGGACCTTCAATATTTTTTTCACTGTGTTTGTATCCCCAGTCACGTCCATCAGTAGAAGTAGAAATGGTAATTTCCTTAGGTGGATAAATCCAATAAGCTGGTCCATTAAAGAAACCAAGATTGATTTTTGATATTGTTTCTTCTTTTTCAAAATCTATGATGATCGTAGCATTTGTTCCCTCAAAACCAAGCCATTCAGAATCACCAAATTTATTCGGATTAGCTCGTACACCATTCATAGCCACAGCCCCTCCGTGTTTGCCATATTTTTTTGCTGGTTCTTTTCCAAGACGATAGCTTGCATTAATTCCTTTATGATGTATGAAGTTCTTTTTATAAATCTTTGAATTTATCTTTGAGTTAATAAATGAAGCATAATATAGTGTATCTATATTTTTAATCTCAAAAGTATCTGAATAGAGAATTTGCTTCGGGTTTCGATTCGTCCAATATTTTAGTATGTCGTTTTGAGAAGCACATTCTAAAGAAACTTGAGTTTTTCCTTTCCCAGAAAGAATAGAACATTTTATTTCATTTCGATGATCTGCATAATTCACAGCTAAGTTGTCGAGCCTTTTGAGATGTGTATCCAAGCGTTTTAAAAAGGAATCGTAATTTCTATTTTCTTTTTTAGACCAATTTAATTCTGCCATAGCACAAGCTCTCGGATAAGTCATGTACATCAATTTATCAAAAGTCGGAATGTACTCTGTCCAAAGATTTCCTTGCGCGCCTAAAATATATTTATGTTTATCCTCTGCCAAGCCCTCCGGAATTGGTTCGTATTCATAAACTTTCTTTAAAGGCAGAAGTCCACCTATAGCCAAAGGTTCGTCTTCATCTTCCGATTGATAATAATCAAAATAACAATGAGAGGTAGGAGTCATAATGACCTCATGATTTAATTCTGCTGCAGCAATTCCACCTTTTTCTCCCCGCCAAGACATTAAACTCGCATTTGGAGCTAGTCCACCCTCAAGGATTTCATCCCAACCTATAATTTTCTTGCCTTTAGAATTGATATACTTTTCCATTCGCGAGATAAAATAGGATTGTAAACCATGCTCGTCTCTTAAGTTTTTTTCTTTTATTAGATTTTGACAAAATTCGGATTCCTTCCATGTCATTTTCGGGCACTCATCTCCACCGATATGAATGTATGGACCTGGAAATAAGTCGACCACTTCATCAATCACATCTTCCAAAAATTCAAAAGTTTTTTCATAAGGGCAATATACGTTTTCAGAAATGCCCCATTTTGTCAACACTTCATAAGGGCCTCCAGTACATCCTAGCTCTGGATAAGCAGCTAGAGCGGCTTGCGCATGACCAGGCATTTCTATTTCAGGGATGATAGTAATATAGCGTTCCGAAGCATAGGCAACGACTTCTCTTATTTCATCTTGGGTGTAAAAGCCTCCATACTTCATTTTGTCAAACTCATGAGGCTGATCATTGTAATGACCGATTAAAGTCTCTTTTCTGTATGCACTAATTTCTTGTAGTTTTGGGTACTTCAAGATCTCAATGCGCCATCCTTGATCTTCTGTGAGGTGCCAGTGAAAAGTATTGAATTTATGGTATGCCAGTAGGTCGATGTACTTTTTAACTTCCTCTACCTTAAAGAAATGCCTGCAAACATCAAGGTGCATTCCCCTATATATAAATCTTGGTTTATCTTGAATTTTTGAATAGGGAAGGCTTATATAATTTGATTTTGACGAATCGAAAAGTTGCTTTAAACTTTGTAAAGCGTAATAGAATCCCGTTTCAGAATTTGAAGAGACCTTAATTCCCTTTATTCCAATGTCAATGGCATACTCATGTTTTTCTAATTGCTTGTCTATAACTAATTTGATCTGGTTTTCTGGCGAAGATTCTGAGTGAATAAAACCTACTGTCTTAGACCATTTTGAAAGAGATGACTTTATTGATACATTTTCCGAACTTAACAAAATGGCATTTGTGTTAACATTGAGATGTCCATCAAATAGCTCCACCTTATTAGGCTGTGGAATAATTTCAATCTTGACCTTTCGAAAAATATTTGTCTCTTGTTTGCAGCTTGCTAGCCCAAAAAGAAAGAAGCATAAATAGAAGAACAGTAGCCCTTTTTTCATTTTTATCCTTTATTGCCACCAGCCATTTTACCACCTAAATATGCCATTGGCAAGTAAGCCATGATCAAATCTAATCCTTTAAACCACATTGGGGAATTTGGCAAAAAACTTACAGCTGCAATACCTCCTAATAGAAAAAAAACACCAAAGCCCATGGCGAATTTCATGTTGTGACTCACTGCAATTTTAGCAGCTGTAAAGGCGGCAGCTAGAGTACCTAGTGCATGTGCCAAAAAAGGCATAATAAAATGTTGGGTAGAGTATTTGTGTATGTTTGCATTAATGCTTTCAAAATCATTAGGATCTACTCCTTCGGGCAAGGGTACGATTGAAGAACTAATGGCAACTAATCCACCGTTTATAGCCATTCCTACAACAATTCCTGCTACAACAGCTAATAGATTTCTAACTAAAGGGCTCATATTATTTGGTTTTGTTATTAAATCACTTCATATTAAAAAGGAAACTTACAAAAAATTAGATAGAATAAAAAAAATTAAAATATCCTATTGATAAAACGAAACCTCCAACTTTCTGATTAGACTGTAGAAAAGCGTAATATTATTTGTCCATACAATTATGTTTCTTGCTTTAAAGGCATACTTTTGCTTCAAATAATATTTTAATGAAGATAGCCACTCAGGCTCACATAGCACTAATTTTGGTAAACATAATTTATGGAGCTAATTATGTGATTGCCAAGGAGGCTACTCCTGAATACATATTGCCTTTTGGCTTTATTGTTATTCGTGTAAGTGTATGTGCTATTTTATTTAGCTTAATGCATTATGCATTTGTACGAGAGAAGGTAGAACCAAAAGATTTTCCAAAACTCTTAGTGGGTGCTTTTTTTGGAGTAGTTTGTAATCAATTGATGTTCTTTAAAGGTTTGTCTATGACCAGCCCGATCAATGCCAGTTTGATTATGATTACAACACCAATATTGGTTTTAATTATCTCTGCAATTGTCTTAAAAGAAGGGCTAACGTCAAGAAAAATTTTAGGTATCGTTCTGGGGGCGGTAGGTGCCTTTCTAATCATAACTTTTGGTCAGCGATTTTCGATAGGCGGTTCTAATAGTCTGGGAGATTTATTTATTTTCATTAACGCAGCTTCTTACGCGATATACTTAGTTTATATTAAACCCCTGATGCAGAAGTATCATCCTATCACAATTATCAAATGGGTTTTTGTATTTGGCTGTATAGGGGTATGGCCAATTGGTTATCATGAATTAATGTTAGTTGATTGGGCTGCCTTACCCAATCCAATCTGGGGAGTCCTATTTTATGTAGTATTTTTTTCAACCTTTCTGGCTTATAGTTTAAATATTTCTGCATTGAAAATTGTCAATCCTTCTGTAGTTGGAATTTACATTTACACACAACCTGTTATTGCAACTTTTATAGCTGTTGGATTGGGCAAAGATTCAATAGGAGGTTTTAAAATCATGGCTGCTATTTTAATATTCACTGGCGTGTATTTGGTTAGTTTTAAGAAAAATGAAATAACATTGGAAAGCGACTTGTAAATTAAATTTTCAAAAGCCTAATCTAATTACTATTTTTGATTTATGTCAAAAATAAATACCATTGTTTGTAGTCCATTAAATACACTTCCAGATAGTCTTTCCTTTTATAAAAAATTGGGATTTACTTTTAAAGAAAGTTCCTTGGGTAATTTATATAGCGATGGTTCAGTGCTGATCGAATTAAATGATTCCCCATTTGCTAGGCCTTCTGTGAAGCTCTTTAAAGATAATTGGGAGCAAGAAATTTCATTATTGAAATTAAAGACAAAAGTTATTTCCTTAGATAATAGCATTCTTCTTTCTGCTCCATCAGGAATATGGGTTTATTTATGTCAAAAGTCAGATGATTATAATTTTGAATTACCTAAAGATAATAATTCCATACTCGGAAATTTTGCAGGACTAAGTTTGGAATCCATTGACATAGAAGCCTCAATCAATTTTTGGAAGCTTCTTGGTTTTAGTAAAACTTCGGGTTCTGTAGCACAAGGTTGGATTAGTTTATCTGATTCAGAAGGAATGACCATCAGCATCATGAAACCAAATTCATGTCCTCATTTGTTTTTTAAACCATCCTTGACATTTTTCAATGGTAAACAAAATATGGAGGTGATTGCTAAAATACGATCCTCACAGATCCCGATTGCACAGGAAATTACAGCTTTTAATGACAAAGGAATTGTAGATAATATAATTTTAGTGGATCCAGGTGGACTAGGTTTCTTTATCTTTAATGACTGAGAAAATCTTTCAAAAGGTATTACTAATTTAAGTGTATAATTAAAGTAGGAATAAAGAAAAAGACAATTCAATTCTCTATTCCTACTAAAGTTGTGAGCAACTATATTTTGACTAATTTCTTAGTTAGTATTTTGCTTTTCATTTCTATATTTACAAAATAGGTCCCTGTTGGATATTCTTTTACTGACAAAGGAATTAAAACTTTTCCTTCATTTTTTTCAAATGAAAATGCGCTAAAAATTTTACCATTCAAATCAGTAATAGTTATATTTAGATTCCCAAGATAGGCATGTTTTAATTCCAAGGTCGTTTCGGATTCAGTTGGGTTATTAATCAATTGAGCAGTCCTGTCACTAAGTACATTTTTGACTTTAATTGGTCCTGTTTGGTTTTCATAACAGCCCTTGTCTACAGTACCTACCAATGGATCTCCATTTAAATCTGTTTCATGGGCATTTTCAGGAACTCCAGTATCAATGCAGGGACTATCACCTGCCAAATTGTAATCACCCAAACCTAGACTAATAAATAACGGGGCCTCTTCAACCTGGTCATTAAGACCAGTAAATATTGAACCAAGTGTCGGAAGAAAAGCATGGTTTCCTCCATTAGATATTAAGATAGGTTCGCCTTCTTCAACCACATAATCTCCACCACCGTTTAAATTGAAAAGTATGGTATTAGTTAGTTCTATTTTGGCATTGCCGTCTGCTTCGATGTCATCATAATTTGAAATACCAGAAGCCAAGGAACCAGCATTTTCAGCTATGGTTGTATTGAAGATGTTCAAATTGGCATCTTGTCCAGCAGAGGAATTGTTTGAAATAGCGCCTCCGTTGCCGGTGTCTGTAGCCTCATTATTTCCAAATAAAGAGGTTCTTATTTCTGCATCATAATTTCCAAGGTTAAGGGCACCTCCTTGAGTTTCTGCAAAGTTATAGGAAAAAATACAATTGTGAATTTCAGCTTTACCGAAATCTAAAGAGTCATCAATTATTGAAACTGCTCCTCCAAAGTTAGCGCTATTTGCTTCGAAAAAGCAATCATAAATTCCTATATCATAAGAGCCATTTACCACAAGAGCACCACCAAAATTGTTTGCGGAATTTCCATTAAAATTGCAGTCATTAAAGTTGACAACAGAAGTATCATTTTGCATGTAGAAGCAGCCTCCCCATTGTGCTTGATTCAAAGAAAAATCGCAATCTTCGAAAGAGGCTGATCCAAGAAAACCTATGTTGCCAACACCTCCTGAGGTTGACGCTATATTTGATTCGAATGTGCAGGCTTTATAAAGACCATCTGTTCTGATATTATAGTTTAAACAAGCGCCTCCAAATTCAGCAGCATTCCCATCAAATGTGGTATTACTTATTAAAAATTTAGTATTACCATGATATACTCCGGCCCCATTAGGAGCTGTATTTTTGGATATCGTACATCCATCCATTGTATATTCAGCCTCCCAGAAATATAAATTGCCACCATAGCCTGGACTATCATTACTCGTTATTTCGCAATCTTGAAAGTGCATTTGATTTCCTTCAGAAATTTCTCTCCCATCACAGTATAATACAGCTGCATTATTAAAGGATACATTCTTGTTCAATTTGGTATTGGAAACATTTACATCTATACTGTTCCAGTTGAATAATGCCGTTCCACCCCAATTATCAGGATGACCAATATTTTCAGAAATATCGCAATTCTTAATGCTGATACCAACACTTGTAAGGGTATATATGGCTCCTCTTGAAGTAGTATTGAAATTGAATTTAGAATTTTCAATAATTGTATTTGAACAAGATGCTAATAAAAGAATGGCTTGCGCAGTGTTATAATTGTCAAAGAAATTGCAATCAGAAATATTTGATCCGTCTGAATTAGATATTTGTATTGCGGCACCTGATCGACCTGCACATTCTGAGAAAGAACAGTTACTTACAATCAAAGTCGCGAAGGAATATATAGCTCCTCCTCTTAAGTAAAATCCAGATTCTCCATTGTCCTCTAATGAGGTGTTTCCAGAAATAAATTGTATGCCATCAATTTCTACCTTGGTACTTTGGGCTAATACATATAAGATGTGTGCCGCATTATCAATTCTATTAACTAAGGGATCTCCTTGAACGTCATCCCCGTTCACGTCTCCACTTAAGATTGTCTTATTTGCAGCAGGATCTCTATCGGATAAATTGCTTTCAGTTCCATTAAAGCCTCCATATAAATTTACTTCACGTTCTACTAAATAATACCTGGCTGAATCTTTCATGTTCGGTACATAGGTACCTTTGGCAATCCAAATAGAACCGTCGCTGGTATCATCTAAAGCGGATTGGAGATCAATGTATGCATCAGTCCACGAGCTACCGTCATTGTTGCCAGTTGCATTTGCACTGACAAATATTTGGGCCTGAATGAAGAAGGGACTAAGAACAAAAATGATAGGAAATAAAAAAAGTAATCGTCTTTTCATGATTTAGTTTTTTTGAATAATGAATTTATTTAAATAGAACTGATTATTACTTCTTATTTTCAAAAAATATAAACCAGCATGTTAGCAAGAGCTAGAGAGTTTGCATAGATTCTCCGTTTCGTTTATCTAAATTTATAAAAAAAACTTACATTGCTTAAAGAAAATCCAAAACAGACAGTTCAATTATGAAAAAAATTATAATTAAAGTATAAATTTTACTTTTTGAAAGAGAAAACTTACATAGCCTTATTAATAGGCGCCTTGATTTGTGTTTTGATCACCTCCTTATTTATCAAGAGTTCGATTGATCTGCAATTTTCTGAAAATTTCACAGTGATAGATCTGCCAATTTTTGGGATGATAGGTGCTGGCCTTTGTGTCTGCTTGGCAGTTA
>CALIIW010000281.1 GCA_938018185.1 uncultured Saprospiraceae bacterium | reverse complement strand
CAATTTGGTGAAAGCAGTGGCTGGGGAAGGGTAGAGATGGCCTACTATCTGATGGCTAAAGCTTGCGGTATAGATATGATGGAATGCCAACTTCTAGAAGAGAATGGTAGAGCGCATTTTTTGACCAAACGTTTTGATCGTGCAGGGAATTATACTAAGCATCATATGTTGACTTTGTGTGGTATGCAACATTATGACTTTAATGATATGCAAAGCTATAGCTACGAGCAGATATTTCAGACCATGCGTATGCTGCGATTGCCTTATCCGCAAGCCGAAGAGATGTATCGCAGGATGGTCTTTAATGTAGTGGCCAAAAACTGTGATGACCATACCAAAAATTTTGCTTTCAGATTGCGTCAAGATCGGCAATGGGAATTATCTCCAGCCTATGATATCTGTTATGCTTATCGCCCTGGTAGCATTTGGGTAAGTCAGCATGCACTCAGCATCAATGGTAAGCGTAAAGATTTTGCCAGAGCAGATTTATTGATCGTAGCCCAATCGATGAATATCAAAAAAGCCAATCAGATCATTGATGAGATCATCGCTCAAGTACGATGCTGGAAAGACTTCGCGCAAGAGGCGGGTGTGAATGATGAGTTGATGAATAGGATAGAAGAGAATTTAGTGGTGGACATCTAATATGTAGCCATATGCTCAGAGATATGTATGATGATTTGAATAGTAAGGATCATGGATATGGTCCAATAAGATAGAATAGAATGCTGAAGCTTTGTAAAGAAAACGATATTCTTTGTTACGAACAGCAAATATCTGTGATGAACGGTAAATCTCGTAAATATTAAAAGATGATTTTAGTAAATGCTTTTCTAAGCTAATATATTTTGTTTACATTCGGATTCCCCTTTTAGATATTGCGCTTTAAGTAATGACATGCTGGATGAATGATTGGTTTGCAAATGTTGAGAGACGTTTGTAGGAGGTTATGTGTAGTAGATATATGAGATATATCTGGAATGAAAAATGCTAGTGGCGGAAATTAATTTGTTATACCGCATTTAAAGAAAAAATAAAAAATTGAATGAATAAAACACTTTACAATTTATTTGGGAATTCAAGCTTGAAAGAAATATTCACACCTGCAAATTCAGCTGTAAAAACATATGTCCATCGTCCTAAACTTGAAAAAGAATTTAATAAATACGTTGGAATCCCAGGAATGCAAATTGTACTTTTCGGATATACTCAAAGCGGTAAAACTACTTTGATGCGTAAATTGTTAAGAGAACAAGATGTTAGATATATAGAAACCCCATGTGACGGAGAAACGACGATGGACAAATTAATTATTAATGCTTTTGATGAAATAGGAGCATACTACAAATCCCAATCTACTTTTAGTAATACGTATGGGATAAAATCTGAAATCAAAGCTAAATACTTTGACTTAGAGTCTAAACTTGAGGCATCAAGAAGCTTAACAGAAGGTCAAGTTCAGCAAAGAGTGGTTCCAGTTCAACTTACTGCAAAAAGACTTTCCACATTTCTAGGTGAAATTAAATGTGTATGGGTTATTGATGACTTCCATAAAGTCAATGAAATAGAAAAAAAGAAAATAGCTGATGTCCTAAAAATATTTATGGATTCTGCTGATAAATATCCTAAAACTAAAGTTTTATGTATTGGGGCAGTTGGAACAGCCCATGAGTTGGTTCAATTAGAGTCAGATTTATCTAATAGAGTTGCAGAGATTCCAGTTCCTTTATTTGAAAAAGAAGAGTTATCAAAAGTTGTTGAGAAAGGGTTTAGTATTATGAAAATTAAATCAGACAAAGAACTCAATATTAACTCAAAAATATGTATGCTTTCAAACTCCCTTGCAACGGTTTGTCATCAATTGTGTTACAATATATGTTATGAACGGGGATTAGAATACTCACCATTTTATGAGTCAACCACAATAGATGAAAGTGATCTCAGAAAATCTGTAGATTCTTTTATGAAGGAACATTCTGCTACGCTTGATGCAAGATATAGAAAAGCAACAAAAGAAAGTTTAGGTGAAGAGCTACTAAAGACTATTATTGAGATTGGAAAAGAGTATGTTAGCATTAATCAATTAGAATTAAAATCTAAAAAACTTAAAAGCCTTCCTAAAGGGTACCTTCTTGAACTTATCATTAAAATGACCAAGCCAGAATTTGACGAAATTCTCAGATACGAAAGCACAAGTAATAAGATCCACTATACATCTCCATTCTTTAAGGCATTTGTAAAAATGAAAATTGAAACTGAAAAAGCAGATGAAGCCTTTAAGAAAAAAAATATTGATATGTCGTTAAAGGAATCTAGCTATTTAAGTGATCAATACTTAGAGAGATATTATGGGTTACTTGATCAAATGTTAGTTAGAAGAAGAAAAGCTATTCAAAAAGAAATAGAATCAATTTCTAAGCAATTAAAATCCACCGATACGGAAAAAGATGAATGACGCGGTATAACATTATGTGATGACATCATATCTCTCCTTCGTCGAGAGACGCTGCATATAATCATCCGTTATGTTTCATCAAAATAGTGAATTACATTTCAAGTTTGTAAAATTAGATTAGTGACTAGAGAAGAAATTATCGAATATGGAAGAACACATCAAAAAGCATTGCTTTTGAGAAATATTAGTGCAAATGATTATATAAGTGCGAGGTGTTTGATAAATAATGGTTTGATTGCTCAAGGTCATATTTTAGCACAACAAGCTATTGAAAAGATCTTAAAATCGTTTCTCCTATTCCTAAAAAAGGATATTGATATTCGAAAGTTCAAACCGCATCGCATTAAGCCGTTAATAGATAAAGTAATTGAAATCGGAGGATATGAATTAGATAAATTCATCGATTTTGGTATCTATCTATCTGATACTTATGAACTTTCAAGATATCCGGATAGTAAACTAGCTACTACTACAAGTCATTGGACTATTTCTGGTGAAAACTTATCGGACATAGATGAAATGTATACAATGATTGACTCACTAATACCAATTCCTGTTGAAATACGTGAGAAAAATGGAGTTAACTCTATATTAGAGGGAGAATCGATTTTATCTATGAATTCAAAAAAAATGGCTTACTATTAACAATCAATTTTCAACTTAAAAGATACATAGGGATGAAAATGAACCCTTACTTAAAAAGAAGGATAATTGACCTGATTACTAGAAAAAAAACACTAAAAAGTATATTGTTTCTTTGTGTCTCATTCTTTTTGTCACAAATTGCAGCAATTGGAAAAGGTCCAGCTATAATTGAATATTGTAAGGAAATTCAATCACATTATCAAAGTGGTGTACCTTATCATACAAGTAGAATAGTAGAAATTTATTATTCTGACTGGAATTTGCAATCTCTTATATTTTCAGCGATACTTATACTACTCTTCATTTACGTAATATATTACAGAGGAAGTTCCTATGATGATTTAGAAATATTTGATTCAATAGATGAAGCCAGAGAAAGTTTAGGGCCAAATAGAGAATTTAGACTTTCTGAGGTTAATAAGGAATTCATCTCTTCACCTAACTCTACTTATGTTATGCGAACTTGAAAAATTGAAACGAAACATAACAAAGTGTATGATGATCAGACTTGCTATCGCTTCGTCCGCCACATACAGATAATCCGTTATTTGCACTGAAAAAGATAAAGCATGAATGATTCTAGAATAATATTTATTGGCGGTATTCACGGAGTTGGAAAGGGTGAAATCTGTAAAGAACTTTGTGAAGGTAGTTCTATTGAATATTTGTCAGCAAGTAAACTAATTAAGTGGGAAGAAGTTAGTCCGGATATAAAAAATAAAAAAGTAATAGATATACCTAGTACGCAAAAAAGACTAATCAATGCTCTTGAAATAATTTGTAAAAAAGGAAAGACATATCTTCTTGACGGACATTACTGCCTTTTGGATTCAGAATCAAAAATCAATAGAGTTTCTGAAGAAATATTCTCATTGATTTCACCCAAGCTGTTAGTACTTGTTTCAGCTGATTCCGAAGTCGTTGTTGAAAGATTAAAAAATAGGGATGCTAGGATTTATAAGCAAAATTTAATAGAAAAAATGGCAGAGCATGAATTAGAATACTTCCACGAGCTAAGCGAAACTCTTAGGGTAGAACAGTTCCATGCTACTCCAAAAAATAAAAATGAAATTATTGGTTTACTAAAAGCGAGATTATGAGAGTGCTATTAGATACAAATATTATAATACATCGAGAAGCTAGTAAAGTCTATAACGAAGACATTGGCTTGCTTTTTAAATGGCTAGATAAAACTAAATCCGAAAAAATTGTACATCCATTAACTATAGAGGAATTATCTGGCCATAAGGATGAGTCGGTAGTGAAGACCATGAAAATTAAAATTGACAACTACCAAGAGCTAAGAACAATCTCTGACGATGATGAGAAAATAGAATATATTAGACAATATGACAAAACTCAAAATGATAATATTGATACAAGTATAGTAAAAGAATTATACAACAAGAGAGTTGATTATATTATATCAGAAGATAGAGGTATTCATAGAAAAGCGAAATACCTTGAAATTGACTCTAAAGTGTTTACAATAAACACGTATTTAGAAAAAGTTAATGCCGAATATCCAGATTTAGCGAACTATAACGTGCTATCCGTTAAAAAAGAGTATTTCGGTAACATTGATATTGCAGATCCCTTCTTCGACTCTTTCAAACTAGACTACAAAGAATTCGAAAAGTGGTTTATGAGTAAATCAGATAAAACTTCATACATATGCAATACGGACAAAGGCATTGGAGCCTTCTTATATCTAAAAGTTGAGGATTCAGGTTCTGAATCCTATCATGATATAACTCCCAAATTTGAAACTAAGAAAAGACTTAAAATCGGTACTTTTAAAGTTACTTCTGGTGGATATAAACTTGGGGAGAGGTTTTTGAAAGTGATTTTTGACAACGCATTAATTAATAAAGTTGAGGAAATTTATGTTACAATCTTTGACAATACCAGTGAACAGAATAGACTAACTAAATTACTGCAAGACTGGGGATTTAAACACCATGGAATTAAATCAACAGGTAATGGTCATGAACAAGTATATGTTCGCAATTTTAATCCTCAAATAAACACAAAAAGACCAAAACAGACCTATCCATATGTTTCCAGAAGGAATAAGATATTTCTTGTACCTATTTATCCTGACTACCATACTGAATTACTGCCTGATAGTGTCCTTAATAACGAGAGTCCAGCAGACTTCATTGAGAATCAACCTCATCGAAATGCAATACAAAAAGTATACATTTCAAGGTCTTACGAAAGGAATGTGAATATTGGCGATTTAATAGTTTTTTACAGAACAGGAGGTTATCATAGGAGTGTAACAACTACAGTGGCAGTTGTAGACAGGGTTTTCAATGATATAAAGGATGAAAAGCAGTTCATTGAACTATGTAGAAAGAGGAGTGTCTTTAATGATAAAGAACTAGCAAAACATTGGAATTATAAACGTGCGAATGCCAGATGGGTGCCACCATTCATAGTATATTTCAATTATATACATAGCTTTCCAAAAAGACTTAACTTAGCGAAACTGATAGAGCTAGGAATAATTGCGGACGTACATAGTGCTCCAAGAGGCTTTTTACCTATCTCACTTGATAGATTTAATACAATACTAAAAGAATCAAAAGCGGATGAAAGTTATTTTATCGATTAAACCTGAATTTGCAGGTAAAATATTTGATGGATCGAAAAAATTTGAATTTCGAAGAACAATTTTTAAAGATACTTCAATACAGAATGTTATTGTCTATGCTTCAGCACCCATATCTAAAGTAATTGGTGAATTTGAAATAGATGAAATTATACATTCTAAAATCAAAAGTCTATGGAATGAAACAAAAGATTCGTCAGGAATTACAAAATCATACTATTTAGACTACTTTGAGGGAAAAGATTTCGGATATGCCATAAAAATAAAGAAAACCAAAAAGTATAAAAAACAACGATGTATAAATACTGAGTATGGTATGAAAGCTCCTCAGTCTTTTGCGTATCTAAGGCAAATAGAACAAAGTACATAAAATTGTGTAATCATGCCTGATTCTCTGTGGGCGTCCGTCGGATATACTAGCACCTTCATGACTAACAAACTTTTCCCCTAACGCATATACTCTCAATCTATTGACTTATAAATTCACGGGTAATTTTAAACGAATCTTATCTAAATATAGTGTGGCTACATCAACGATAATCATCATTTTATTTTTTTAGGTTTCTAGTGATATCGACATTAAGTCTTCTTAGGTATTATAATAATCCGAATTCTCTATAATCGTTGGATCTTACTAGACTGTTGCATATGATGTCTTGTTCTTTCCCTTGAAAAGTTTTCTACTGAATTTTAAGTATATGTCCCTTGTTTATGTTAATTGTTATATGTTTACATTTTTAAATGAATGTGATTAAAAACTACTAAAATGATTAAAATGTAAACTACGAGTCCAGAGTTGAACGCAATTCAATATTTAGAAGAATGGTTAATTTGAATAATTAAATAGAAGTAATATGAACAAAATATATTTTACTTCAGACCATCACTTTGGACATAAAAAT
>CALIIW010000280.1 GCA_938018185.1 uncultured Saprospiraceae bacterium | reverse complement strand
ACTTTTTTATCATTGCGGCTGTTCGGTTCCGCTTGAAATGCTTTAGGCATTTGATTAATCGATTAACCGAACATTCTAATTATCGAATAGGCGAACTTTTTTATCATTGCGGCTGTTCGGGTCCGCTTGAAATGCTTTAGGCATTTGATTAATCGATTAACCGAACATTCTAATTATCGAATAGGCGAACTTTTTTATTATTGCGGCTGTTCGGGTCCGCTTAAGATCCTGTAGGCATTTGATTAATCGATTAACCGAACATTCTAATTATCGAATATGCGAACTTTTTTATCTCTGTGTCTGTTCGGGCCTTCTAGAAATGCTGTAGGCATTATTTGTTTGTTCGGTTAACGCATGCTCACCTTTTACTTTTCCTTGTTTCTTCTTGCTGTTTTAACACTTGCTACAAAAATAGAGATCAACTCATTATTCTCTTTCTTTAAAAGATCAAGTTCATTCTGTTTTTCTTCTAAAACTAAATCTATAATTTTCAAACAGTTAAAAGTTTCTCGTAGTTCTTTTAGACAAATCTTCATTTTGTGTATAAAATCAGCAGCTGATTCAGCTTCTTGAGCTTCACCATAATTTAAAGCCGGAGCTGTTCCTGATCTCAGGATTTGATTACTAAGATATTTTGTAGAATTAATTTTTGATATTGAATCAGCCAGTTTAACAATTTTTGCAGCAAATTCAATAAGACGATTGTCCAATGCAGGTGCATTTAGTTTAGTTTTCATAATTACATTTTAGTTTAAAATCAGTATTAGTATCTACTCTTCATATCCATAAATATAATAAAAACTTCGAGATTCGACTGTTTGGTTAATCGGTTAATCAAAAACTTCGAACATTCGACTGTTTGGTTATTCGACTATTCGCTTAATCAAAAAATTCGAACATTCGACTGTTTGGTTATTCGATTAATCGATTAATCAAAAACTTCGAGTACTCGACTGTTTGGTTATTCGACTATTCGTTTAATCAAAACTTCGAACATTCGACTGTTTCGTTATTCTGTTACTCGTTTATTCAAAACCTCTACTCTTTCACAAAGCTTCCTTGATAAATTATTTCTTCGCTACTCAATACAAGCTGATAAATTCCTTTTGAAAGCTGACTAACATTTAGTTGTTCTTGTGCATGATCTTGAGCATAAACTTGCTTTCCAAGAATATCAAAGATTGCAACAGAATACGCTGAAAACAAAATATCGTCTTGTTCTAAGTTTATTATTTCCTTTGCTGGATTAGGAAAAATCTTAAGATCTTGTGTATTGATTTGAACATCATCTGTAGCAACATTAATTGTATTCATGTTAAACTGCCAAACATCATTGTTGTAAGTACCAAAATTATCTTCGCCACTAGTCAAGTAAAGAAAATCTCCTAGAAGGAAAGATCCAGGCGCCCATCTTGAACCGAGTGGAAAAGCTTCCAACTCTGCCCATGAATTTGAATCTGGATCATATTGCCAAAATTCTCCTGTTGCAAAATTTTGATGCTGCTCATTCTGGCCGGCTAAAATATATCCTTTTCCATTGTGGGCAAATTGCGTTCCTGCCACCCTACCTTCTGCAGGCAAGCTTGCCATTTCTTTCCAAGTATCAGTAGCTGGATCATATCTGTAGAAATCTTTTTTAATTTGAAAGGCATCTGCATGTCCAAATCCTACATACACATATTCTCCTAGTGTAAAATAATATGGATGATGTCTTGCTACTCCTGGAAATTCTTTTTTTCTTGTCCATACATCGCTTGCAATATCATATTCCCACCAGTCTTTCAGGTTGCCAAAATTTGAACTTCCTAATCCAACGTATAATTTATTATTTAAAGCAAGAAATGCTGGATGATGTCTTGCAAAGCAAGCACATTTTGTAAGCTCTTTCCATTCTTGAGTATCAGGATCAAATTCCCATAAGTCTTTTAATTCAATACCAGTATTATTCTCTTGGCCTACGCCAAAGCCGATGTAAGCTTTTCCTCCTTCTGTGATTCCGTATGAAAATCCTCTTGGCGGACCTGGAAAAGGGTCTAGGGTTTGCCAACTATCTTCGATTGGATCATACTGGTAAAAATCATTAAAAGGAGCTCCGCCGTTTGAACCGCACAAAAGATATCCGGAGCCATTAAGGCTAAAGGTAATTGGATGGTGTCTTTCTGCTCCTTGATACTCACTTACTTGATTCCAGTTTTGTGCTTGAAGGCCTATAAAGGATAAACAAGTCAATAGGATAAGGTAAATTCTCATTTTGCTTAATTTTTATTTCACAAAATAGAGAATCCAAGTTTTATTCTGAAACGGTGCTTAAATATTTATTGTTAATAAAACATTAATGAGCCTTTTGACCAGTAAGTTGTAGTTGAACTTTCAAATAATCGCCCATTAAGTGAAAAGCTTCTGCTGTTGCAGCATCTTTAAATTGCAATTCGCCATTAGCATGAGCATTTAATATTTTAAAGTACAAATTCTGACTTTTCCATATGTCCAGCTCTATATTCATTTCATTCAATGTGGCAAAAACCTGATTGATGACATTGATCTGCTCATAAGAATAATTTGACAAAGCTAACTTTCGAAGTTCATAAAAAATTCTTTCCGAAACAGAAAGCTTTAGGGCTTGCTGATTGGTAATATTCAAGTCCCATTTTTTAAACTCTTCTTTCAATCGAGACAAGACAGCAATGTCAAGATTCTCTTTTATAAAGAATCTATGTAAGTCTGTATTTAAAATAAATTCAGCTGCTGATTTAAATGCAGAAGGTACCGGAATATTTGATAGATTCATCCCTGACATCAATTGGTAATTGTCATTGAAAATATCTCTCATAACAGCCTCAGAGGCATCTAAGCTTTTTCTACTTATGCTTCTTAGGATTTTTCTTTTTTCATCTCTGAATAAATGCCAGATTGTATATTTCTCTCCTCCAAAATAATTTTGCATTATTCCAATTACTTCTCCCAAATTGGTCGTATCAAAAGCAGTTAATATCTCTTCCTTCATTTCCATGAAAGTATCTTTGTCCATATCAACAGATATATTACCTATGATATTTTGTTGTCCTAGATAGAGCACTGCAAAACTAAAGAGCTTTTCAGAATGAGTAATTCTCGATCTTACGGTTGTTCTACCTACAGAAATTCTTTGATTACCTGCTTCTCGTCTTTCAAAAATCTCACTATGCGCTTCATAATTAAAAAATGACTTTACTTCAGATTGATTTTCGAAAATTGACATGGTTGCATAGTGCATCCCAACTCTTGCCAAATCAACTTTAGCAGGCTCCACATATTTCTTATAAGCTTCGGCACCGTTTTTAAACACATTTGAAGGTGCTTTTTCTAAGCGCTCTAAAAATGCGGTTGAAAGATCTCTATTGGCAATTTGTTTTGCAAATTCGATTGCTCGTAAGGCATATTGCAAAATCTGATTGGTTTCTATTCCTGATATTTCATCAAAAAACCAACCACAAGAAGTATACATATACATCGCATTACGTTGCATCTCTAGACATCTCAATACCTTCGTTTCTTCTTTTTTACTTAAAGTTTTAATTACGTGATTCCCTAAAAATTCTTTAATAGCGTAATCATCCCTATTCAATAAAACAAAAATAAATTCATCTCTTGTTTGCCATGGATCTTTCAGGTATTTCCCTCCTTCTTGATCAAAGATGATGGCTAATTCATCTCTAAGCCAATCCAATGCTGACCTTAAATGAGAACGCCATTCTTGGGTCCATCCTTGGTTTCCTCCAGAATTGCAGCCACAATTTGATTTCCATCTTTCTACCCCATGCACACAAGACCAACTGCTGTTTTCGTGAATTTCTGCCTCATAGGTAGGAGGAAATTTTTCCAAGTAGTAAGCATAATTAATTAGCTCTGCTTGCGATCCTTGTTCAATATGATTCAAGCAATCTGCCAATGCCATTTCACCATATCTATGATGATGGCCGTAACTTTCTCCATCGGTTGCAATGTGCACCAATTGTGCTTCATTATTTTTATCAAAGGTTGAGAGAAATCGTTCTGCAAACCTTTTACCATTATCCAATAACTTGTTGAATGCTACCTCTTGTGAAATAACCCCATCATAAAAGAATACAGCGATGGTTTTGCCTGAAGGCAAATTGATTTGGTAGGGTCTTCTTACATCAAAACCTTTCCTTCCATCTGTCCACCCACCATCGCCCAACTTTCTAAACGACTTCATTTGTCTAGGTGCAAGAATGGTGTACTTAATTCCGTGTGCTGCAAGAACCTCTAAGGTATCTGTGTTTGCTGCAGTTTCAGCTAGCCAGATTCCTTCCGCTTTTCTTCCAAATCTATATTCAAAATCTTTTAATCCCCACAGTACTTGGGTATGCTTATCTTTTTCATTAGCCAAAGGCAAAATCAAATGGCTATGGACTTGAGCGATGGCATTGCCATGACCACCATTTTTTTCCATGCTCAGTTTATCTGCTTCGATAATGGCATTGTAGGTTTCATTGTCTTCAGATTCTAACCAAGACAATAAGGTAGGACCAAAATTGAAATTAATCCTTGTGTAGTTGTTTATGATCTTTTGAATTTTGCCTTCTGGATTTAATATCCGTGCAGAGGTATTTGGCGCATAACATTCAAAATTGATCCTTGCATTCCAATCATGGAAAGGTGCAGCAGAATCTTGCAATTCGACCACCTCCAGCCAGGCATTTTCCCTTGGTGGTTGGTAAAAATGGCCGTGGATACATACGTATTTGTTAGTGCTCATATCAATCATTCAATTTCAGATCAACTTTAACCTATTGCAGACAGTAGGTTTAAAGTCGAAAGGTCCTAAAAATAAAGGAAACCATTATAGGGAAAATGCAAAAAACTTGCCTAATAAGCTTTCATATTTTGTATTTACCTATTTGGAAATAAATACTTGCGATATACGCCTATTTTTTTGTCATTTTTTCAGAAATACTAAAAAGGGAATCACAACATAGTTGAGATTCCCAATAAGAGATATCTTGGAAGAATAGGATTCTTAACCAAGAATATTTTTAAGATAAGAAATTAATTATAAAAGTTAATAATTGGGTGACAAAATTTAACTAAAATAAAATCTTCTACACCAAATAAGATTCTAATATCCACCCTTGTTGACCATTAAAGTCAACCTTGTACCAACCACTGATCTTTCCATCTAGGTTAATCTTATTTTGGTCTGTATATTCCAATATTCTTATTTGCGCTCCAGAAGGAATTCTAGTTGAATTCTTTCCTGCTCCCATATCTGGGCTCATTCTCATTCCTAGACTGCCGCCTCCTGATAAAGTATTTGCCATACCTCCTACTTGCAGCACTCTTGGTGCTGGAGGGCTTGGTGGCGCAGGTGGCGTGCTATAAGTATCCTCAAAACTCGTATCAAAAGGAATGTTGCTAGAATGTTCTTCTTCAAAAACACCAGTTCCTGCGTTTGATCCTCCCGCTTTAGCTTCTGCCTCCATTCTTTCTATTTCTGCACGCATTTTATCAAAAACAGAAGGTTCTGCTGTTTCTACAGCAGGATTATCTCTATTTTGAGTTTGAACATTATCCAACTCATCTTTGAACATATCAAATGGAGATCTTTTAGATTCTGCTTCAGCTTGATCTTTCTGATTCATGTTATCAATTCTAGAACGGATATCATCGAATACAGAACTATCAGCGGTTTTTTCTGTTTGGCTTTCGCGGTTATTTTGCTGTGCATCAGCTACCTTTTCTCCAAACTTTTTAATTATGTCAAATAAATTAGCCATTTTTTAAGATTTAGGTCATTTAAAAAGTAATTCTATATATAAAGACTTAAAAATAATGAAATGTAACTTAAAATAGTTCATCGTTCATCGTTTTTCGTTTATTGGGGTAAATCGAGTGTTGATTCTATCTGTCTGTACTGGGATTTTTAGGATTGCTAGGATTTTGGGATTACTTGTATTCTTGGTGTGTGAAAATTAGAGTCCTGAAA
>CALIIW010000279.1 GCA_938018185.1 uncultured Saprospiraceae bacterium | reverse complement strand
CATAAAGATTCCTACTTTAATAAACAAGCCTATTATCCGGCTTTGATTCCCACTGCGCCAGAATCTCATTTGAATATTTGTATTGTCATTCCTTGCTACAATGAAGAAGATATTCAGCCTACCATTCAATCAATAATTGACTGTACCCACATCATGCAAGGAACGGAGATTATCATTGTTATTAATGCATCAGAAAGAGACACTGAAGAAGTAAAAATTGCAAATAGGAAAACACATAGAATCCTCATGGCTTTAAAGGAGGCAAATGATAATTATTATTTAAAAATCTATCCGATTCTATTAAATGACTTGCAACATAAAAAGTCAGGGGTCGGTGCTGCAAGAAAAGCAGGGATGGATGAGGCAGCCTTGCGACTTTCCTTAGTCAATAATCTTAGTGGTGTAATTGTCTGTCTAGATGCTGACTCTTTAGTTCAAGAAAATTATTTAGAAGAAGTAAAAGTATTTTTCCAAAATTACCCAAATTGTCCTGCAGCTTCTATTCATTTTGAACATCCAATTGAAGGAGAATCGCATTCAGAGTTGGTCTATACCTCAATCATTAAATATGAACTGCATTTGAGGTATTACATTGAAGCAAAAAAATGGGCAGGTTTGCCTTATGCTTTCCAAACAGTTGGATCTTCCATGGCTGTTAGAGCCAATGCATACATGAAAGAGGGAGGGATGAATAATAGAAGGGCAGGAGAGGATTTTTATTTCCTTCATAAGTACACCTTGGATAAAAACTTTGGAGAAATAAAAAATACAACAGTAATTCCTTCTCCCAGACAATCAGACAGAGTCCCATTTGGAACTGGAAAAGCCGTTCAGGAGATTATGGACAACAATTTGGCCTATCAGACTTATCATCCGAAATCTATCATAGCACTAAAAGAAGTGGTTCGAGCAATACCATCTATCTTCTTAGATGAAAATGATTGGAAATCAGATTTACATCCAGGATTTGTCTCCTTCTACGATTCCGTTGATGGAGATAAAAAAATGGAAGAGATAAGATCTAATACAAGTAATTATCAAGCTTTTAAAAAACGATTCTTTGATTGGTTTGGAGCGTTTAGATGTATGAAGTATTTACATTTCATGCGCGACAACCATTATTCTAATGTTCCCGTTAAGGAAGGAGCAATATGGTTGCTAAATCAATTAAGTCAAGAATCTTCAGATTATTTAGACCACAAAGAATTATTACTTAAATTTAGGGCCAAAGCAAAAAGTAAATAAAATGCGTATAGCAGTATTCCCAGGTTCTTTTGATCCTATAACAATTGGTCATGTTGATTTGATACGACGTGCTGTTCCTTTGTTTGATAAAATCATCGTAGCAATCGGTGTCAACAATCAAAAGAAGTATTTGTATCCACTTGAACAGCGACTTGATTGGCTGCAGTCCGTTTTTGCATTGGACGATGCTATCTTTGTTGAACACTATCAAGGACTTACGGCTGATTATTGCAATAAAGTTGGCGCTGATTTTATCATCAGAGGCTTAAGGAATTCTTCTGATTTTGAATACGAAAAAACGATCTCTCAAATTAATACCATCATTAGCGAAGGGATTGAAACAGTTTTCCTTATTTCAAAACCTGAGTTTTCACATATAAGTAGCACAATAGTGCGAGAAGTTATCAAAGGAAAAGGGGACGTTAGTCGCTTTCTACCAAAAGAAATAGTAATTTAAACCAAGAGTACATATACAAAGCTAAAACACCCCAAAATGTCAAGCTTATTTAAACAAAAGAAAGATCAGAAAATTAGCAACTTTAAGAGTATATGGTCCAAGGCTTTTAATTTTGTGGATATAGGCCAGCCTTTAGAAGTAATAATAGAGAACGTCAAATCACTTGAAGAAAACAGTATATTTTCTAATGTGCTTATTCTGATAAAAAGATCAAGGGATCTTGAAATTCAGTATTGCAGTAAGAATGTTGAAAAAATTTTGGGCTATTCTCAAACTGAAATCCTTCAAGGAAACAAAGGACTACTCTTTGATATAGGAGCAATAGAACAACCAAATTATCATGTTGATTTACTTAATTGGGGCAAAGATTTTTTGACTCTTAGTCCACTGAAAGACAAAGAAGCAAAGTTAAAAGGATACTATTGTGGTACTCGGTGGAAACGAAAAGATGGTTCATTGCTAAGATTTCTGATGCGTTATGAACTTATGAATAGCAATGATAAAGCCATACCACCTTATGCAGTTATTTATTATGAGGATGTAACCCATCTTTTGAAAGGAGAAGATTATTGGATGTTTTTTAGTTCTTCGATAGAATCTAAAGAAGAAAATGATTCAAAAATCTTTACAAAATTTTATCACAAAGGTGGTTCAGATACTTCGCCAATTACTTCTAGAGAATCAGATGTTTTAAAACTTATCGCTAATGGAAAAAGCTCAAAAGAAATTGCTGGGATTTTAAACATTAGTGCTGATACAGTAAGTCAACATCGAAAAAATATGATTCGAAAAACCATGGCCAAGGATAGCTCTTCTTTAGTTCAGCTTTGTAAAATTTGTGATATCATTTAATCTTACCATTTTTAAAAGGCCAAATATCAAATAAAAATGCCCAATTCTCTAAAGAAGAATCAGGCAAACAACCTTTAGTTTCAATTTGACTAACATTCTGTGTTAATTTGGAATTATACAGGGAGCAATACTAGTTTGAAACAATCATGTCACAAAATACAATTAAAAAGTACAGATTATAAATACCCATTATGGGTATTTAGTCATTTATTTATGTGTTTTTATAACTAGTAATGTTTATAGGTACTTACAAACGCAGCTAAGTTATAGGCAATTTAAGAAGGAAATGTGCGAGATAAGTATATTTCCTATATCTTTGTAATCCAAATAAGACCTTCTGCAGGCTAAATCCCCTAAAAAAGACAATTTTCTTAGACCTTTTTGGTCAAATTACTGTGCAAAAACAAAGTAGCATGAATCGTTATATATACGCTGGGCTAAAATCAGGAATAGTAGTTTTATTATGCTTTTTCATGTTCCTTAATTATAAAGCAAATAGCCAAGTCAGTTATACTGCAAATGATGTCTTAACACCATATGAAGGATACTTCCGTCAAGGAGTTAACCCTGGGTATTATGGACCAAAATGGGATGACAGTACCTTAGGTGATATTGCGGCCGGCAATACAGCAGCTGGTACTAAGGGGGTAGGAGTGAAGGCCATTAGAGGTTCCTTACCAGAGTCAATAGGTCTTGTTTTTGGCTATGACATTTGGAAGGATAAATACGAATACAATCAAGCTTTAGGCTTGACAGACAATACTTTGTTTTTAGGTTTCGCCCATCCTGACCATAAAGACCCGGTTGACTATTGCCCTGGAGATAATTTTCAAACAGACATGTTTGCCAATTTATATGAGCCAATTTGGGATCCTAATTTTGGTACAGCAATTAATGAAGAAAATTATTATGCTGCTTATGTATACGAAGTGGTTTCAAGATTAAAAGATCATGTGAAGTTTTGGGAGATTTGGAATGAACCTGGATTTGATTTTACTGGGGCTAAAGGATGGTTACCGCCAGGTGCACCAGGTAATTGGTGGGATAACAATCCTGACCCTTGTGATTATAAATTGAGGGCACCAGTATTTCATTACATACGTCTATTAAGAATTTCGTACGACGTAATCAAAAGCTTAGCGCCAGATGATTACATCGTAGTTGCTGGTGTGGGTTATGATAGTTTTTTAGATGTCATCTTAAGAAATACAGATAATCCAGTAGATGGCTCGGTTACAGCTGAATATCCATTGAAAGGTGGTGCTTATTTCGAGGTACTTGGCTTTCATGCTTATCCACATTTTGATGGGAGTACAAGAGCATGGAATAATGATGCAGGGATGTTCGATTATTTTAGACATACTGATGCAGCAATTGAAGGACTCGAAAATCGAAGAAACTCTAGACAAAGTTTATTAGCGCAGTATGGCTATGACGGTATTACCTATCCTAAAAAAGAGTGGACAGTAACAGAGATCAATGTCCCTAGAAAGCCAATATTAGGCGAATGGGGATCGCAAGAGGTTCAACGTAATTACATGATTAAAGCTGTAGTAAAAGCTATGGAGTTAGAATTTGTAAATATTCATATTTATAATCTTGCAGAAATCAGAGAAGAAGCAGCTGCAGGAAATGAATTTGATCTTTTGGGATTTTACAAAAACTTAAACAATGTAGATTCCTTTGATCAAGAAATGTTGGATTCGGGAGTTGCGTATAAAACCGTTTCTGACATGCTTTTTGAAACGGTGTTTGATGAACAGCAAACAGCTATTCTGAATTTGCCAAATGATGTAAGAGGAGGTGCTTTTAGAAAAGCAGATGGTAGCTTTGTTTATGTGCTTTGGGCAAGAACCAGCATTGATAAATCTGAAGAAGCTTCAGCGGATTATTCTTTTCCTTCTTCTTTCAATGGCCAGACTTTTGCCTTAAGAGCATGGGATCATTCTTCTACAAATATTGTAAATACAGCTAATTCAACAAACATCACTTTAAATGGTTCTCCAATTTTCTTAGTGCCTTCTCAAGAGGATAATACAACTTCCATCCAATTAGATTGTGCCATGGGAATTGAAATCATAGGACAAGCAAGTGAAACGGAAGGAGGAGCAATTGTATCTTGGGACGAGCCTACTGCTACTACTGACTGTGCAACTGGTCTTACGATTGTTCAAAGTATAGGACCAGCCAATGGTGGCTTTTTCCCTTTTGGAGTGACAGAAGTTCAATATAAAGTTACTAATTCTTGCGGGGATGAAGAAATTTGTGCATTCAATGTTAAGGTAGCTAGTAACGGTGGAGGAGGTTTGACGGATTGTCATATTTATAGATGGAATCTTGGCTTTATGGGAGCCTACAATGGACATAAATACTTTTTATCAATCAATAAAGCCACTTGGGTAGAGGCACAAGCAATTGCTGCAAGCCATGGAGGATATTTAGCCTCAATTGATGATGCTGCTGAAAACGAATTTATAAAAGGACAAGCATATAATCTTGCTTATATCGGTTTGAATGATAAAGAGCTAGAGGGCAATTTAACTTGGCCTTCTGGTTCAGATGCGAATTATACGAATATTGCAGATTGTCAAGGTTGTGCAAATTCTGAAGGTGGAGATTTTGCCATTTTAAATTATTTTAATGGGACTTGGTATTTCGTTGATGGGTCTTCTGAAGAACATTTTATTGTCGAATTACCTTGCGGAGATACTGATGTTGATGATGATGGTTTCAATACAGCGGTAGATTGTGATGACAATAATCCTAACATAAACCCGGGTGCAACAGAAATTCCTAACAATGGCATTGATGAAGACTGTAATGGTTCTGACCTTGTAATGTCAATAGATGAGGATGATGATGGATTTAATTCTGAGGAAGATTGTGATGATAACAATCCAAATATAAACCCAGATGCAATAGAAATTGTAAATAATAACATAGATGAAGACTGTGATGGAATTGCATTAATAATAGATGAAGACGGAGATGGATTTAATTCCGACGAAGACTGTGATGATTTAGATGAGGATATAAATCCTAACGCAGAAGAAATCGCTAACAATAACATAGATGAAGACTGTGATGGAATTGCATTGGTAATAGATGAAGACGGAGATGGATTTAATTCCGACGAAGACTGTGATGATTTAGATGGGGATATAAATCCTAACGCTGAAGAAATCGCTAATAATAACATAGATGAAGACTGTGATGGGATTGCATTGGTAATAGATGAGGATGAAGACGGATACAATTCCGATGAAGACTGTGATGACTCAAATGCTGACGTTAATCCAGCTGCTGAAGAAGTCGCCAACAATGACATAGATGAAGACTGTGATGGAGTAGCTCTAATAATAGATGAGGATGGAGACGGATACAATTCCGATGAAGACTGTAATGACTCAAACGCTGACGTTAATCCAGCTGCTGAGGAAATCGCTAACAATGATATTGATGAAAATTGTGACGGAGTTTTACTTATAATCGATACAGATGGAGACGGTTTCAATTCAGATGAAGATTGCAACGATGGAGATCCAAATATAAATCCTGACGCAGAAGAAATTCCTAATAATGATATAGATGAAGATTGTGATGGAGTTATTCTAATAATAGACGAAGATGGAGATGGATATAATTCAGATGAGGACTGTGATGAAGCAAACGCTGATGTAAACCCAGGTGCTCCAGAGATACCTTACAATGGCTTTGATGATGATTGTAATGAAGAAACTCTTGATGACGATTTAGATCAAGATGGCTTTGGAATTGACAAGGATTGTAATGATATGGATGCTTTGATCAATCCTGATGCGTTTGAAATCCCAGGTAATGGTATAGATGAGGATTGTGATGGTGTAGACGGCACAACAACTATACAAGAGAATTCAGAACCTAAATTTTCTATATATCCAAATCCACATTATGATTCTTTTGTAATAGAAAGTAGTCTAAATATTGATAATTTTGAACTTATTATTTTTGATGTTTTAGGCAATAGTGTATATAAAAATAGAGGGAAGTTTTCTATAATTAATTCTAGCAATTGGCCTGCTGGAACTTATTATTTAAAGTTGATGGATTTGAAGACCAAAGAAATTGTTGGCTTCAGGAAACTAGTAAAAATGTGAGTTTAATAGTTTAAAAAAAAAGAAATAAAAGATAATATACTTTCCAATAAGTGGAATATAAAATATACATTTGTACAAGATCAAAAGCATCTGTGATTTTTATTATTTAAATCACAAAATTAGATTGAATTTGTATTAATGCTGATGACATTTTACCTTAACAAATCTTCCACAAAAAACATAGGGTAGAACAATACCAAATGAAACGTTACTTTAGGCAACTAAATTAATAATCCATTTTACCCTTCAAGATATACCTTGACAAACCAGAAATATTTAATTAACATTAGATTTTTCCAGTTTGTCGGGGTATTTTATCCAATCACAATTAGTTTTCGAAACAGGATTTTTTTTTAACAACTAATACTAAGTACTTGACATTAATGTTTAGGTTAAAAAGATTATCTTCAACTTTAATAATCTTATAAATCTTGACATGAAAAAACTATTTACTAAAATTTTAATTAGTCTAAGCTTTGTTTTCGCAATGACTACTGGTATGACTTTGCATGCACAATGTGAAGCAGGAACATTAGTGACTACTGGATCACTGACAATTTGCGAAGGGGGAACTTTTGATGTTTATTCAACTGGATCTGATATACCAGGAGGAGGTACATATGGTTGGATATTTAGAAATACCTTAGCAGATGGTACAAATACAGGTGGAACTGGTGCTAATGTTCAAAATCCTGGGGAAGCTCGAGCACTTATCATTCCTGGAAGTGTGTTACAAACTCTCGATGCTGATTTGGGCGGTTTGCTTTCTGCAAACAATCTTCCACCATTTTTTGGGACCTGGATAGTAACAGGCGCTACATCATCAAACCTTGGTGCACCTGGTGCATCACAATGCAGTGAAACTTCAGAATTCTTAGAAGTAACATTCACTGCAGATCCTTCACACAATGTAACATTAAATGAAAATGGACCTAATTTATCAAGTACAGTTGGAGGAGGTACAATGCCATATACTTATGAATGGAGTGATGGCAGCATAGAATCATCGATTTCTGAAGCTATAGCTAATGAACTGTATTGTCTTACTGTAACAGATGCAGGTGCTTGTCATGTTACATCTTGTGCGGTATTCTCTGAACAATGTGAGGCTGGTACTCTTTTGACAACAGGAATGATTACTGTATGTAAAGGAGGAACCTTTGACCTAGCTGCCGAAACTGAGATAATACCTATTGGCGGCGGATATGGCTGGTATATCTCTAATGAGTCAACTGATGGTACAGGAGGAACGCAAGGCCCTATTTTTTTAGGATTATCAGAAACAGTTGTTTCATATAATGCTGATTTGAACGGCGTTTTAGCAGCAAATAACTTGGGACCTTTAACAGGAACTTGGGTTTTCTACGGATCAACTTATTCAGATGCTTCTGATTTCAACACGACTAGATGTTCTAATACTATAGATTCATTGGTAGTAACCTTCGTAGATACACCTGCTCCTGAGGTAGTAATATCTGCACCAGATGCAAGTACAATTGTTTTACAAGTTACTGGTGGCGAAAGTCCTTATACTTATGCTTGGTCTAATGGCGCAACAACAGAAGGATTAGAAGGAATAACAGAAAATGGAGATTATACAGTGACAGTTACTGATTCAAATGGCTGTCAACAAGTGGCAGGTATTACAGTTTATCCAAATTGTGATGCTGGAACAATGACTAATAAGGGATTTATATGTGTTAGTGGCACAAATACTTTTGATGTAGGTGTTGATAATCCAGTTATACCTAACACAGGAGGCTTAGCATGGTTTATTACCAATCAAAATTCTGATGGAACTGGTGGAACAGGTGGACAAGTATTTTTGAATAATGCTGATCCTATGGTCACTTGGGATAATGACCTTGGCGGTCTATTGACTTTCAATAGTTTACCTCCTTTAGAGGGTACTTGGGTTATCTATGCTGTTGTTTATGGCGACGGAACAGACTTCGCTTCTGCTGCTACTTCTGATTGTAGTATCAGTACAGACTCTTTAGTAGTTTCTTTTGTTGCTGAAGACTTGGCTGTATCTATTGCAGATGATAATAATACACTAACTGCAACAGGCTCAGGAGGAGATGGACCTTATACTTACTTATGGTCTTCTGGTGAAATGTCAGAATCAATTACAGTTACTGAAACTGGTACTTACACTGTAACTATAACAGATTCTAACAGCTGTGTTTCAGCTTCTAACAGTTTAATGGTTGTAATAAGTGGTACAGATCAAATAGATGGCTTAAGCGCATTTGCTGTCACACCTAATCCAACGAAAGGTGATTTTGATCTTAAGTTGAGATTAGAAAATACTGAAAACATTCATGTTCAATTGGTATCACTAACAGGACAAGTTGTCAAGCAAGTAGTTTCAGAAACATCTAATGGTGGAATTTACAATGTAGCAGGGGAGGACCTTGCAGCTGGAATGTATTTACTTCAAGTGACTGTCTCTGGACAAACAATAAATGAAAAAGTTTTAATTACAAAATAAAAGATACACTGATAATTATTTTAAATCCAGACCTTGAGAAAGGTCTGGATTTTTTTTGTTGCTTTCCAAAGGGATTGTCAGATAAAACTTAAATCATTGAAAATCAACTTCTGATAATTGTGTAAATTAAATTCTTTACCTCGTTTCTAGCGGAAAGGGCTGGAAAACCGTGTAATCTTCGAAAGCCATTTGTCATGATTTTTAAAAAAAATCACGCCAAATGAATTCAGCTCATTTCCTGTACCCTGTGTTTACACACTGCGCTATAATAATATCACGCCTATGATGTTTTTTAGCCTTACTTCTGAATACCCCTCCAAAAAGTAATAAAGCTTTTATTAATTCATCTTTAAATAAACTTAACATTTTATGATATTAATATGCCATAGGGACTCTCTAAAAATGAAAAAGGGGGGTGGGTAAGCATTTAATAGACCGTCTGTACCAGGCTTGATTAATACAACAGACTACTCACAAGGCATATATTTTTGTGATCCTCTATATATCGTAAATACACCTTTTTCTTTTTTAATTTTATATTCTTGTTCAACACCACTCATGGTGCTATATTCAACATTTTGAAACATTTTAAGAGTAATAATGTGATTTAGACTTTCCTCTATAACAAAGTTTTTTACACCATAGTCCGTACTTAAAATAAGCTCAAACGGTATTTGACTTTTTAAAACTGATGTTTGCAATACAACATTTGGGTTTTGATCTGACTTTACTGCTAACTTATAGCCTATAGTAGTTTGTTTGTTTACAAGAGTTGCTTCAATTAATTGCAGTGGTTCATTATTGATTGTTGTTCCAGAAATTATAATTGAAATTGAATCTTTTTTAGTTTGATCATTTGTTTCGAAAATATATTCATTTTCCCTGTTGTTAATAAGCTCTTCAGGTACATCTATAATTAAAATAGTGAGAATATCTTTATCAATTTTGCATTTTCCATAATTCATCTTTAGCTTACCTGAAGCATTATTATCAGTATAAAGTTTCACATATCCATTTTTAAGGAATGTAAATGATTCTCCAATTGCAGGGCCTGAAGTAATACAATAATTTCCAATAAGTCTATGACACGAAAAAGTCGTAGTATATAAACATATTAGTAGTAAGAAATATAATTTGTTATTCAAGGTAAATTTTTTTGTCTCTAGAATAAAGTTAAATAATCCTCTCAATAGAAATTTAGTCAAATAGGGGAGTACCATTTAAAAACAATTCTATTTTTCAAAGTTAAAATACCGTTCCATATTCAAATGCTAAAATAATGCTTGAAGTTTGTATTCTTCAAAAATGTATCTCACTTTATCTGAAAGCTCTAAAGCTGATTAAACGTGAATTCCATATTATAATACGAAACTAACGCATAGAGTAGATCAAACAATATCGCTACTTAACATAATATAAATTATAGGGTAAAATAGCGTATTAAAATGTGACTATAGTCTATGATCCTAAGATGTCCTATATTCTAGGAGAATTCCTAAGCCTTATACGTAGCGTAGAAA
>CALIIW010000278.1 GCA_938018185.1 uncultured Saprospiraceae bacterium | reverse complement strand
AAAGGTTCAACCTATCCAGATGTCAATGGCTGTATCGGAATTTTGTTTGAACAAGCTTCTGCCAGAGGACATTTACGTGAAACTGAAAATGGTCTTTTAAGTTTTCCATTCACCATCAGAAATCAAGTTGCTACTTCCCTTTCTACTCAAAAAGCAGGTTTAAGCCTAAAGAAAGAACTGATTGACTTTCAAGATAATTTTTATGCTGGCATTGGAACAGCAAAACTGGATGGCAATACTTCGGGGTATTCTTTTAAGTTGTCGAAAGATAGATCATCCGTGCAAAACTTTATAGGCTTATTGCAAAGGCATCAAATAGATGTCTACCCTTCAAAAAATGGAGATCAATTTTATGTACCGATGGATCAAGCCCAACGTTACTTGATAAAGACCATGTTTGAGAAAAACACCTCTTTCGTAGATAGTTTATTTTATGACGTTTCTACTTGGACGATGCCTCTTGCATACAATCTAGAATCTGCATCCGTAAGTGCTTCAGCTCTCAAAAACTTTGACCTATCAAACCCGCTCACAGAAGTACCGGAATGGAAAGCTGAAGTGGTAGGAGGTAAAAGTTCTTATGCTTATGCCTTTGAATGGGATGACCATTATGCACCTCGCTTGCTATACAAATTGCAGTCTTTGGGTTTAAGAACCAAAGTAAGCAATAGTAAATTTTCTTCTGAAACAAGCGAAGGCAAAAAGGAATTCAATTATGGCAGCATCATTATTCCAATTCAAAATCAAGAGCTGACAAGCACAGAATTGTATTCTAAAATAAAGGATTTAATCCGTGATCTCCCGATCGACATTTACAATTTAAAAACTGGGTTTACTCCTGTTGGTGTAGATTTGGGTTCTCCGTCTATGGGGAATTTAAAAAAGCCAGAAATACTTTTGGTTGGTGGAGATGGTGCAAGTTCTTATGATGTGGGAGAGGTTTGGCACTTACTTGACCAACGATACGAAATACCCGTTACTATTTTAGAATCCAAAAGTTTAGGAAGGACAAATCTAGATCGCTATAATGTTATTATTTTAGTGAATGGCAACTATAGTGCAGTGGATAAATTGATGGCATGGACCAAAGCTGGCGGCACCTTGATTACATGTAGAGGAGCCAGCCAATGGGCGGCAAATCAAAAATTACTCAATGCCAAAATCAAAACAGTCAACAAGCCAAAATCACCAAATAGAAGACCTTACGAAAAAGCGAGTCACGACCATGGAGCACAATTTATCGGTGGGGCCATTTTTGAAATAAGCTTAGACCTTAGCCATCCAATTGCCTATGGTTATAGAAATGATCGTTTACCAATTTTCAAAAAGGGAAGAATGGTTTTGGAGACAAGTTCAAATCCATACGCAACGCCAGCAGTCTACACCGAATCTCCTTTGATGAGTGGTTACATTTCAAAACCCAACTTAAATAATTTAAAAGGTACCGCAGCGATAATTATTTCAGGACACGGAAGAGGACGAACTATAGGATTTACGGACAATCCTAATTTTAGAGGATTTTGGTATGGGACTAATAAGTTATTTGCCAATGCGATATTCTTTGGGCATACTATTAGTCGGAGTACGATGGAGTAGTTGTCAGATGTCAGATGTCAGATGTCAGATGTCAGATGTCAGATGTCAGATGTCAGATGTCAGATTCGGATGTCGGATGTCGGATGTCAGGTTTTGCTTTATTTAAAATCTTAAAAAAAACCTACTGACAACTCACATCTGACATCAGACAACCAATCCCCTACTTTATCTTAAACTTCTTCTTAAACTCTTCATAAAAGTCTCTAAATCTTCTTTCGCCTTCAGCAGTGTCTAAGATGGAGGTATAAAAAGATGGTCGGGTGAAAATTTTCAAATCAGGAAGAGAGTTGGTAAACATTTTCATTCCTTCTTTTTTCATTGCTTCTTCAGCTTCCTCGTTAGATTTACGCTGATTTCTACGATTTATAAAACCATAATATGACAATGGCTCATCCATGTCTTGCTTGTCATTTTTTGCTTCTTCCAATAAGGTAAGAAAATCAAAACTTGACAAAACATCAACTTCGTTTCCAACAATAGGAACAAGGATGGAATCACAGTTGTAAAGCAACATCACAGTCGAGTTGTCTTTCTTCTTATCAGTCATTCTAGGCACATCGATAAAAATGTAATCGTAATCTCCGCCGAATCTTCTGATAAAGGTCTGAACCTTTCTAGCAGTTATTTCTTCTACTTCGATAAGAGGTACATATTCTTCTCCGTACACCTCTTTTTCGGTTTCATACATATCTGTGATACTGCCTTGGCTATCACAATCTAAGATGATTATTTTCTTATTCTTTTCTTTGGCAAGAGCTGTTGCAAGCATGATTGAAACCACAGACTTCCCTACTCCACCTTTCGCATTCGCTATGCTTAATATTCTCGGTTCACTAGACATTTTAATTTATTTTTTGTTTTCAAATTTTTAGAGTAGGCAAATTTAGAAAATAATACCTTCTCAATCGTATTGATTTTATTATAAAATTATTCTTAATTAATCAAACCTTCAGCCATTGAGACTGCTTTTTCTAATCCAGCATTATCTGTACCACCAGCAGTTGCAAAAAAGGCTTGGCCCCCACCACCTCCTTTGATTTCCTTTGCCAATTCACGGATCATATTTCCAGCATGCAAAGATTTTTCTTCTGTCAAATTTTTACTTATCGTGACCATCAACTGAGGCTTTTCTTTAATTTCTGCCCCAAAAATAATAACGGCATTGCCAAGTTCTCTTTCTAATTGATAAGAAAGGTCTTTGATAGCATTGCTATCGTTAATATTTAACTTTTTAGCCAAGAAGTTGATACCATTAACCTGTTTCACTTCTGCGATCAAGTCTTGTTTGATATTTCCTGCTTGGGCAGAAAGCATTCCTTCAACTTGTTTTTTGTAAGCTTTGTTTTCATCTAACAAAGCTTGCACAGATTTGAAAGCATGCAAAGGATTTTTAAACAAGCCACGAATATTATTTAACTCTGTCAATTCTGAATTAAGATATTTCTCTGCAGAAAGGCCGGTGATTGCTTCTATTCTTCTGATACCCGCTGCAACTCCAGATTCTGAGATTATTTTAAAATAACCGATTTCGCCTGTCGCCCCCACATGGGTTCCTCCACACAATTCTGTAGAGAAATTTTTATCAAAAGTAACCACTCTTACTTCATCACCATACTTTTCTCCAAAGAGCATCATGGCTCCAGACTTCTTAGCCTCTTCGATAGGCATGTTCCTGTTTTCTTCCAAAAAGATATTCTGTCTAATCTTTTCATTGACCATCAATTCGATGCTGGCCAATTCTTTTTCTTCTATTTTTTGAAAATGTGAAAAGTCAAAACGCAAACGCTTTTCTCCTACATCTTGTCCTTTTTGTAAGGCATGTGTCCCTAAGATTTTATGCAAAGCAGCATGCATCAAATGAACTGCCGAATGATTTTTTGTAATTGCCGCTCTACGCTTCACATTCACCTCAGCTTGTACCTTCTGCTCAAAATTTGAAGGGAAGGATTTTACAATATGAATGATTAAATCATTGTCCTTTTGAGTATCCAGAACGATAATCTTTTCTGTTCCGAACCAAAGGATCCCCGTATCCCCATTTTGCCCTCCACTCTCTGCGTAAAAAGGCGTCTTATCTAAGACTATTTGTTGTTCATCTCCTTTGGTCGTTTTGACTGTTCTATACTTTAATACTTGCGCATCTGTAACAAGCAAATAATCGTAGCCAACAAAAGTAACTTTATTATCAGCCTTTACTTCATGCCAATCGCCTACCTTCTTTTGAGCATCTGCTCTGGATCTTGTTTTTTGTATTTTTAATGCTTCTTCAAATCCTTGCTCATCTACCTCTAAACCATTTTCTGTTGCCAACAATCTGGTTAGATCAATTGGAAAACCAAAGGTGTCAAAAAGCTCAAAAGCGTCATTTCCATTTATGAGTTTGTTATTTGTTTCTAGATTGGCAAATTTGCGCAAGCCCTTGTCTAGTGTTTTAAGAAAGGTCTGTTCCTCTCCTTGTATAATTTTAGCAATCTGTCCTTTTTGTGCATCCAATTCAGGAAATACATGCTTGAATTCTGCAGCCAGTAAAGGCAACATGGTATGTAAAAATGGTTCTTTGATATCCAAAAAAGAATAATAATATCTAACCGCTCTTCTTAAGATTCTTCTTATGACATAGCCAGCGCCTGTATTGGAAGGCAGTTGCCCATCTGCTATGGTAAAAGAAACTGCTCTAAGGTGATCCACTACTACCCTCATGGCTATATCTGACTTTGCAGAAAGATCATAATTGAAGGTATATTCTTTGCCAGAAGCTTTTTCAACAAAATTGATAAAAGGACTGAATACATCAGAATCATAATTAGATTGCTTTTTTTGAACGATCATTGCCAATCGTTCAAAGCCCATACCAGTGTCGATATGCTTAGCTGGCAATTCTTCCAATGCTCCAGAAGCTTTTCTATTGAATTGGATAAAAACCAAGTTCCAGATCTCTATAACATGCGGATGGTCTTGATTCACCAAATCCTTTCCTGGAATTTTTGCTTTCTCCTCTGCAGATCTTATATCTACGTGAATTTCTGAGCAAGGTCCGCAAGGACCTGTATCTCCCATTTCCCAAAAATTGTCTTTTCGGTCAAAATAAAGTATCCTTTCTGCAGGTATAAGGGCCTTCCATATATCGGCCGCTTCTTCATCCGCATCTAGCCCATCTGTCTTATCTCCTTCAAAAACCGTGATATATAGGTCTTCTTTGTTTATTTGATAAACTTCAGTCAACAATTCCCAAGCCCATTCTATGGCTTCTTTTTTAAAATATTCTCCAAATGACCAATTTCCCAACATCTCAAACATGGTATGGTGGTAAGAGTCGATGCCTACCTCTTCCAAGTCATTGTGTTTGCCTGAAACCCTCAAACATTTTTGAGTATCAGCTATTCTAGGAATTTCTGGCTCTTTATTGCCTAGAAAATAGTCCTTAAATTGATTCATTCCAGCATTTGTAAACATAAGACTTGCATCTCCTTTATTGACAATAGGTGCTGAGGCTACTATTTTATGCTTTTTTTCTTCGAAAAAATCTAAAAATTTCTGTCTGATTTCGGCAGATTTCATATATAAAGCTATTTTTTAATACTTCTTAACAATTTTATACGAACAAACATCCCCTTTCCTTACGTAAAAGACCAAAGGAGTTATAAATTATTTTGGAAAATCGCTTAACTAGGTTATTTTTGTTGGCGTTTTCCAAATAATCAACATGTCTATAAATGACATATATCATTTTACGGTGCAAATGTACTTAAATTGATATTCCTTGATAAACTACTTTATGCGAAAAGAACGATTTTACTACAACGAGAAAACTCTAAGGTATGAAAAGGTGCAAACCTCTTTCCTTAGGAAGAGTTTTCAAATTATGGGGCTTGGCCTTTGTGTCTTACTAATCTCCTCCGTAATCGGCTATACACTCTTCAATAAACTGCCTTCTCCTCAAGAACAAGCCTTGGAAAGAGAATTGGGGCAAATGCAAATGCAGCATGCCGCTTTAGGACAAGAAG
This sequence comes from uncultured Saprospiraceae bacterium, assembly GCA_938018185.1. Classification (GTDB taxonomy): domain Bacteria; phylum Bacteroidota; class Bacteroidia; order Chitinophagales; family Saprospiraceae; genus JALZVN01. Next base: position 13,779 of record CALIIW010000278.1, on the reverse strand, counting down.
TCGAAACGATGTCTAAGGTTCTAAATAACATACAAGACAGAGATGCCAATGTTCACAGAGTTATATTCGGAATGAACCCAATAGATGGAGAGGTCTGGAATGGTGGTATTGGGGGATCTGACAAGTATTCACATCTTACTAAATTCGAAAATTCTGGGGACTTATTGATTTCTACTCAAGAAAAGGCAGACAAACTTAAAAGACAATTAAAGACTCAGTCTGAATCTTTAGATAAGTTAGAGGAAGAAGCAAGAAAAAAAGAACACAAACTGGCTTGTATCCCAGCAATTAAGCCTATTAGAGAAGATAAACTCAAAAGAAGAATCACCTCCTTAAGTGGTTTTGGTATGAGAATGCACCCGATCTTCAAAAGAAAAAGGATGCACAGAGGACTTGACTTTACTTGTGCTAAAGGCACACCTATCCAAGCTTCTGGTGCAGGAAAGATTGTTAAGGTCCAAAGAAAGAAAACCGGCTATGGTACACATGTGATCATTGACCATGGTTATGGATATAAATCCCTTTACGCTCACATGGCTTCTGTCAGAGTGAAAGTAGGAGATCAAGTGAAAAGAGGGGAACAAATAGGAACGGTAGGAAATACAGGTACTTCCACTGCAGCTCACTTACATTATGAAGTTATATTTAAAGGCGAAAAAGTAAATCCAATTGATTTCTGCATGGATGGACTTAGTGCTGAAGAATACCAATCTTTGGTAGATGCGGCAGAAAAAGTGAATCAGTCCATGGATTAAATTCGACATTTTAAAATTCAATTAAATATTGAAAGAGTTGATAGAACAGAGTGTTTTATCAACTCTTTTTTTCGTTTAGAATGTTAATAACTGAAATTCTTATATGACTTTTTATTAAAATACGTTCAGAATCTCTATTTTGTAGAAACTATGAACAAAATTTTATGAACCTAATCCAAGTCAAACCAGACAAACTATACTATTCTATAGGGGAAGTCGCCAAAATGTTCAACATATCGAAGTCCTTAATCAGATACTGGGAAACAGAATTTGAATTGCTCAAGCCTCACAAAAACGGCAAAGGAGAGCGACGCTTTACCAAAAAAAATATAGAACAACTCAATCTAATTTACCATCTTGTTAAAGAGAAAGGATTTACCTTAAAAGGTGCTAAGTCGGAATTATCTTCAAATAAAACCAAACTTCAGCGCAAGCAAAAAGCTATAGGCAAGCTTCAGGAACTGAAAAGTTTTTTATTGGGTATAGAGGATCGCTTATAGATCATATAAGAAATAGATAAGAATTATATAAGTACAGATAAGCATAGCATCTATATGCCATTATATTGGGTTTTAAACACAGTATCTTATATGGTTTTCCGCTTCAGTTTAAAGTCCATGATATCTATTCTCATATCACAAAAATCAAAATCTGCCTCTACGTTTGATGCTATGATGAGTATCCTATCTTTTTTGCCGAAGTTCTGAATCAACTCACGATACCAATCAACGCCTTGATTATCAAGATTTGTGCTTGGTTCATCCAAGATTAAGATATCCGATTCACTACAGATGCTCATCGCCAGTTTGACTCTTTGCATCATACCGGAACTATAGAACCGTAATTCTTTGCCTTGCAACTTACCTAGGTTCAATAAATTGACGATGTCTTTTGTTTTTAGACCTCTTTGAAAGGATCTAAATTTTGAAAACAATTCAATATTTTCTTCTAGTGTAAATCTTTCTATAAGGGAAATATAAGGAGCGGCATAGCTTACTGACTTGAAAACATCATCCGTTGATATCGCATCAGCCTGCTCATTGAGAAACTTGATCTCACCGGCAGATGGAGTCAGATACGCGGATAATATTCTTAAAAGCGTCGATTTACCGGCCCCATTAGGGCCGCATACGGCATAGGATTGGTTTCTAATAAAAGTATTAGATAGGTCTTTAAAGATCCATTTTTTTTGGAAACGCTTCCCAAGGTCTTCTACAATAATTTGATTGCAATACAAATCAATCTTTTAATTTGGTAGATCGCAATCCCCTCATTATACCTCTCTCTGCACTTTTTATAAACTGAAGAATGTAATCTCTTTCAGGAGTAACATCAATTGTCGCTTCTATAAGTTCTATGGCTTGAGTATTATTATTATCCTTTACATAGAGGATTCTATAAATGTCTTGGATTTGATTTACAATCTCATCACTAAAACCTCTTCTTTTTAACCCGATAGAATTAACTCCAGCATATGAAATTGGTTCTCTGGCGGCTTTTACATAAGGAGGAACACATTTTCGAACCATCGTATTCCCAGCAACAAATGCATGTTTCCCAATTTTTAAAAATTGCTGTACAGCAACCATCCCTTCTAAAATTGCAAAATCTTCAATCTCTACATGACCTGCAAGATTTACACTATTTGCAATGATGATATTATCTCCAAGAATGCAATCATGTGCAACGTGCACATAGGCCATCAAAAGACAATTAGATCCAACAACTGTTTTGTTGGCATAAGAGGTCCCTTTATTTATAGTAACACACTCTCTAATAGTGGTATTATCTCCAATTATTGTAAGTGTTTCTTCTCCTTTGTACTTAAGATCTTGTGGATTTCCTGAGATTACTGCTCCTGGGTATATCTTGCAGTTTTCTCCTATTCTAGCTCCAGCGAAAATCGTCACATTTGGACCTATCCAGGTGTTATCTCCAATGATAACATCTCTGTCTATAAAAGAGAAAGGCCCCACAGATACATTGTGCCCTATCTGAGCATCTTCGTGGATTCTAGCATGTAGTTTGTTCAATTGTTGTGTTTTCATATTGTCATTTGCGTCTCACAATCTGAGCTGTTAAATCTCCCTCCGATACGATTTTATTGCCAACGTAAGCTGTTGCTTCCATTTGTACAATACCTCGCCTGATAGGGGCAGAAAGTTTCATTTTAAGGATAAGTGTATCTCCAGGAACGACTTTGTTCTTAAACTTACAATTATCTATTTTTAAAAAATATGTATCCCAGTTTTCGGGGTCTTCTACAGTTGATAAAGCTAAAATACCTCCTGTTTGAGCCAAGGCTTCTACTTGCAATACTCCAGGCATCACTGGATTTCCAGGAAAATGTCCTTGAAAAAAATGCTCATTAAATGTAACGTTCTTGATACCAACAACGTGGCTTTCAGTAAGTTCAATAATTTTATCTACTAATAGAAACGGAAATCTGTGGGGAAGTATTTTTTCAATTTGTGTTAAATCCATGATGGGATCCGCTGCAGGATTATAAACAGGTCTCCCTTTCAACTTCTTATGCTCTTGAATTTCTTTTTTTAAGACTTTAGCAAACGCTACATTGACAGCGTGACCAGGTTTTTTAGCAACAATTCTGCCTTGAATACGTCGACCTACTAAGGCAAGGTCCCCCATAAGGTCTAATAGTTTATGCCTTGCTGGTTCATTGGGAAAATGAAGTTTAATTGTATTTAAAATACCTTCCTTTTCGACCTTTACCTCCTTCCTTTTAAGCTTTTTAGCCAGCGCTTTTAGTTCTGCAGCTTTCATCGGTTTGTTAGCGATGACGATCGCGTTATCTAAATCTCCGCCTTTTATTAGATTATTATCTAATAACAATTCTAATTCCCTCAAAAAAACAAAAGTCCTAGAGGGAGCAATATTTTCTTCATAATTGCCCTTTCCATTTAAAGAAGCATACTGCTTTCCTAACACCGGGGATTCAAAATCTATTAAAGTAGTAATTTCAAATTTATCTGAAGGGAAAGCCATTATTTCAGAACCTGTTTCTTCATCCAGAAAACTAATAGGCTCAGTGACCACAAATACCTGTCTTTCCTGATCTTGTTCTATTACGCCAGCTTTTTGAATCATTTTGACAAAAGAAGCCGCAGAACCATCCATAATAGGGACTTCTACATTATCAATTTCGATAAGGACATTATCCAAATTCATCCCCATCAAAGCAGACAAAGCATGTTCAATTGTGCTAATATTAATTTTCTCATCTCCGATGGTCGTACATCGTTTAGTTGAAAACACTTTATTGGCATCAGCATTAATAATAGGTTGACCAGGCAGGTCAATTCTCTGAAATTTGAACCCGTGATTGACTGGTGCAGGCTTAAAAGTAATTGTTGCCTTTTTTCCAGTATGTAAGCCAATACCTGAAGTTGAAACCTTCTTTTTTAAAGTTCTCTGCTTGTTAATCATCCATCTTCATTGTCTTACAAAGCTACAAATTAGAAAATAAGCAATAGGTAATTTATCGCTAATAATATTCACTATTTATTATTAGTTGGTCTTTTTAAGATGGGTTTTAATTGTTCCATCAGTTCAGGTAAGTTTTTAAATATAGCGTAAGATTTAATATAAGTAGTATAATCTATAGCTGGAGAGCCGTACATCGCTGTATTTTCTTTCCTTATTTTCTTTGTAACACCACTTTGTGCTTGGATTTTAGTGCCATTTGCTATTTGAATATGTCCTACAATTCCTGCTTGGCCGCCAATAACACAGTGTGCCCCTATTTTTGTACTTCCTGCAACACCTGCTTGTGCCGCAATCACAGTATGAGCCCCAACTTCCACATTATGAGCTATCATCACTAAGTTGTCCAACTTTGCACCTTCTCTAATGATTGTAGAGCCCATGGTTGCACGATCAATGGTACAATTAGCACCAATTTCAACATTGGATTCAATGATAACATTTCCAATTTGTGGGACTTTATCATAAACACCTTTTTCATCTGGCTTAAAGCCAAAGCCATCTCCTCCAATGACTGCATTAGAATGAATGATACAATTATCTCCTATCACACAATCATGATAGATCTTTACACCTGGATAAAGGATAACATTTTTCCCTACTTTGGTATTTTTTCCTATAAATACTTGTTCATCTATTTCAGTTCCTTCTCCTACTTTTGCACCGTCTTTAACTACAGTAAAGGCTGCAATGTAAGTATCCGAAGCAATTTCAGCAGTATCAGCTATTTCACAAAGCTTAGAATGGCCAGATCTTTTACTTTTTTGACCAAATTGCTTTAGTAAAAAGTTAATCGCTTCATAGACATCATCCACTCTGAGCAAAGTAGCGTTTATCTTCTTTTTGGGCTCAAAATCATTTGAAACCAATAATATGGAAGACTTGGTAGAATAGGCATAAACTTCATAGCTTGGTTTGGCTAGAAAGCTAATCGAACCTTCTTCTCCTTCTTCAATTTTACTAGCTTTGTGAATGCTAACTTCAGGGTCACCTTCAATTGATCCTTTAAGTAGTACAGCTAGGTCTTTGGCCTTTATTTGCATTTTGTAAAATTAAACATTTTTATTGTCTAATAAAGTGGAGTTCGCTCATCAATTATATAGACGGGTTCAAAAATCATTTTGTTAGTACAAAACACATAATAATTAATATTTTAAAACTGGGAAAAACAATCAAAATAGGAACAAGAGGATCAAGGCTAGCGCTTTGGCAAGCAAATCATCTTAAAAGTGAGCTTGCCTCTAAAGGGCAAGAAGCAGAATTGATCATCATCAAAACCCAAGGAGACAGGGTGCAAGATTTGCCTTTAAACAAACTAGAAGGAAAAGGTTTTTTTACAAAAGAAATTGAAGAGCAGTTACTTTCTGATAAGATTGATATTGCAGTTCATTCTCTAAAAGACCTTCCAACGGATGGTGTTGAAGGATTGATATTGGCTGGTGTTTCCTATAGAGAAGATCCAGCTGATTGGTTGATCATAAATAAAAATGCTTTTGATTCTTCCAGTCCTATGAATATTAAGAAGGATGCTCTTGTTGGCACTTCTTCAGTAAGAAGAAAATCACAATTACTACATTTTAGAGCAGATCTCACTACAAAAGATATTAGAGGAAATGTACCGACAAGATTAAATAAATTAAAGGAAGGTCTATTTGATGGGATTGTTCTTGCAGCTGCTGGAATAAATAGATTACAAATTGATCTCTCCGAATTTGAAACTTTTAAATTTAATCCAAAAGAATTTGTTCCAGCTCCTGCACAAGGTGTTGTTGCTTACCAAGTCAGACAACAGGATGTAGATATGAGAAGGCTTTTAAAACACATTCATCATTCAGAAGTATCTGCTTGTAGTAATGTCGAACGAAAAGTACTACAGCTTCTTGCTGGTGGTTGTCATACACCCCTAGGAGTATATTGTGAAAAAGATGAAAGTGGAAACTTTCACGCCTATAGTAGTTATGCAAAAAAAGAAAATGATCCGCTTGTATTTAATAGGCTATCGTATTCAACTACTCATAACCTAGCAGAAGATCTTTTTGCAAAACTCATTAATTAAAACCATTATTTTCTAAACAATATTTTTGAACATGTATTTATTTTTTGATACCTCCGCAAATGGTAAACCAAAAAACTGGAAAGCTCCTTCAACTGATGCTTTCAATTGGCCACGAATGCTTCACCTTTCTTGGTTGGTGTATAATGAAGAAAGAGAACTTATTAACTCTGGCGACCACATCATTAAAACCACCGCTAATATTCCAATAGAAATTGAAAAGAGACATAAGATCACTCCTATATTATCTGAAGATGAAGGAAAATCATTGAAAGAAATTTTGCCTCCATTTAAAGAAGCGATCAAAGATGCTAAGCATATTATTTCTCACAACCTCACGTTTAATAAAGGTGTTGCAGGAGCGGAATTCTACAGATTGAGCATGGACCATGCCTTAGAATATTCAGATAATTATTGTTTGATGCAAGAAGCTACCTGGTTTTGTAAGATCAAAGGCCCTGCAGGTAGATTCAAATGGCCTAGTCTTTCAGATATACATACCAAAATTTATAAGGCCGGCTACGAAAACCCGGGTTTTGCTACTGCCGACGTAGCAGTTACAGCTTTGACCTTTTTCCATTTACTCGACCAAGAAGCTATAGAAATATTTTAAGCAATGTCTAAAGTATTTATCTCTCGTAAATTGATAACAGCTAATCGCTTTCAAAAGATATTGGAGGGGGAAGGTTTATTAGTGGAGGGATGGTCTTTGGTAACTTTTGGTAAAATCGAAGCCATTGAAAAATTCCCTTCAAGCGATTGGATTTTTTTTTATAGTAAAAACGCAATAAAATATTTTTTTGATCAAAATAAAAACTCATCAAAAAAAGATGTAAAATATGCCTGCATGGGGAAAGGTACAGAAGAATTTTTATCTACTTATGGCAAAAAATCTTCTTTCACTGGACAGGGCAACTCAAACAAAATAATTACTGATTTTAAAAATATAGTAAAAGGAAAAAGTGTATTATTTCCAAGGGCTCTACACTCTTTAAAAACCATTCAAATTGGTTTAGAAGGAGTTTGCACTGTTTACGACATTCCCATTTACACGAATGTACCTGTAGAAAACCCGGCAGCATCAGAAGCCGAATTCTTGGTTTTTACCAGCCCGATGAATGTCGAAGTATACCTTAAGAATCATAAAATAAAGAAAAGCCAAACCTTGATAGCTATTGGAAAAAGCACTGGAAGAAAATTAATGCATCAAACGAAACGGAAAGTTTTTGTTTCTCCACATCCTGAAGAACAGTCCTTGGCAGAATTTGTTTTATTGGTTCATGCACTTAATAAGGATGACAGTCGAAGTAACTAAGTGCACCTTGTGTTTCTGAAGCTTGAGCCAAGGCCTTGCGGGCAGGTAGCTTCTGAAACATGTTCTATTCCATCACTTGAAAGTAACAAATTATGTTTCAGAAGCTCTCAAGCCCCAAAGCTAATAAGACAAGCTTCAGAAACACAGATTTGAATCTTATCCTACATGCTACCTGCCTTTGCTTCATCTCTTTGAGCCTCTGCCTCCATTCCTTTCGCCCGATAAGATTTCGCTCTGTTTTGATAAAAAGACTTAATCCGAGGATTGACCTTTATCGCTCTTGTATAATCGGCAATTGCCGCATCATAATTTTTAAGATTTGCATGACAGACTCCGCGCATGTCATAAATAGGTGCATCAGTCGGATCTAATTTTAATAAGGAAGTACAATCCTGAATGGCTTCTTGAAAGCGGTTCATTCTTAGATAGATCAAAGCCCGGTTTGAATAACCATTGACAAACCTTGAATCCAATTCGATAGATTTATTCATTTCAACCAAGGCTTTTTCATATTGGCCTCTATTTGCATAAATACCTCCTCTAGCAGAATAAGCTCTTTTTGTCTTAGGATCAAGTTCCAAGGTTTTGTCATAATCTGCCAAAGCAAGATCATGCAACTGATTCATTTTTGTAGGATTATTTTGAAGAGCCATGCCTTCATTGAAATAAATATTACCTCTATTCATATAGCCTGATGGATAAGAAGAATTACATTTTATTGCTGATTCAAAATCCTTTCTTGCTTTATCTATCTGATTATTACCTTTAAAAAATATCCCTCTATTATTGTAAGGCATTGCCAAATAAGGATTGATTTTATTAGGGATAGTTTCTTTATTTATTACATCTGTAAAAACGGTTTCTGTCGTTTTCCAAACTTGTACTCTAAAAAAGGATAAGACCGTAAAGATCAAACCCATTGCCAACAATAAGTATTGGGAAGGAAAAGGAATCTTGTCTTTGTTTGATATCACTAAATGAACTAGAATGAAAAATATTCCAAGGCATGGCAAATAAACATATCGATCAGCCATGATGACTTCTCTTACGGAAAGTAAAGAAGTAAAAACAGTAAGACCTACATTTATAAGGAAAAATAAAATACCAAAGACCAACCACCTTTTGTCCTTTATGTAAGCAAGGACCATACTTGCAATTAATCCAATAACCAATAATGGAAAAACATAAAAGTAAGCTGGAATGGCTCCCGCTCTAGGATAAGTATAGTATGCTGACAACTTGAAAGGGACGATCAATTTTACAATGTACATACCCATACTGTAACAGGCAAAAACCAATCGTTCTCCAAATCCAAAGTTATAAACCTTTTCTGCAAGGTTACTAACATCTCCAGAGGAAGAAGCTGTCAAGGTGATGTATCCAAAAATCATGGAGACAACAAAAAACGGAATCTTTTCTATAATTAAAGCAGTCGAAAAATTTCTCTTTTTAAAATAATCAATTGCCAAAAGTAAAACCGGTAAGGCCACCGCTTGTTCCTTGCACATACAAGCTAAAACAAAAAAGAAAAATCCGAAGACCAGATTAGCCTTCTTTTGATTGTCGAGATACTTGATATATTGCAAACAAGCCATGAGAAAAAACATGGCATAAGTTCCGATTTTAAAAGAAGCAGCTAGCCAAGAAACAGATTCTACTTGCATGGGGTGAACCCCGAACAACATGGCTATTAATCCTGCGGCCATTTCATTTCCTAAGAGCCTTCGAAAAATAAAAAATACTAGCAGTACATTTATCAAGTGTATCAGAATACTTGTAGCCCTAATCATTTTAGGATTCCCATTAAATACTTTAAACTCTAATCCCAGTAAAGTCATGGCAACTGGAGAGTACTGAGAATAAAACCAACCGCCTTTAGCCTGAAACAACTCCTTGATTTCAAGATTTTGAATCAAAGGATTTTCAGTAACATATAGGTCATCATCGTAATTGATAAATTGATTGTTTACTAAGCTAAAATAAGCAACCAAACTTAAGCCTATAGCTAATAATAACCAAGGGGAGAATGGAGATAATTTATCAGATGATTTTTTAACCTTAGATTCCTTCTTTAGCTTTTGTTTTGAACCTTTCTTAACTTTATCCTTTCCAGTGTTGGATTTGGAATTAGGATTTTTATCTTGATTTTTACTGTTCTTATTTTTCGCCATGGCAACAAAGTTTCTTCTCCCCAAAGGTATAGAATTCTAGGAATTTGAATTTAAAGTTTTTTGTTCTTGAGTTAGACCTATTTCATCTTTTATAAAATACATTGGTCTCCGACGTACTTCATTAAATATTCTTGCAATATATTCGCCAATAACGCCTAAACTTAAAAGGGTCATTCCTCCTAAGAATAAGACAGAGACAAGGATGGAAGTCCAACCAGCCACTGTTTCGTCATTAAGGAATTTGATTATGGCAAATAAAGCATATACCATGGAAAGTAAGCTGACTATAAAACCTACATAAAATGCAATTCGTAATGGCTTTACTGAAAAGGAAACAATTCCATCGAGTCCAAAACGAAGCATCTTTCCAAAAGTATATTTTGTCGTACCTGCATGACGCTTTTTAGCTTTGTAATCAACAATAGCTTGTTTAAAGCCCATCCACCCAACAAGACCTCTTGTAAATCGATGGCGTTCAGGCATGTTATTTAATGCTTGAACTGCTTTATTTGTCATCAATCGAAAATCTGCAGCTGCAGGTTCAATCGGTACATCAGATAAGTAATTAATTAATTTATAATACCATTTAGAGGTGATTTTCTTTACTATACCCGTATCATCTGCATCAAGCCTTCTAGTATTTACAATATCATAACCTTCCAAGTATTTCTGATATAGGACTGGTATCATTTCTGGTGGATGTTGCATGTCTCCATCCATAGTGACGATGATGTCTCCTTTTGCCTTACTAAGGCCAGCAAACAAGGCGGCTTGATGGCCAAAATTTCTCGAAAAAGATAGCCCTTTAACAAAAGGGTCTTTTTGATTTAAGGCGAGAATTTTTTCAAAGGTAGCATCTCGAGAACCATCATCTGCAAAGATTATTTCGTATTGCTCGAAATTTTCGTCAAGAACCTCTTTCAGCACTCCATGTAGAAATGTGATGTTTTCTTCTTCATTAAATACCGGAATCACTATGCTTATAAGCATTTTTGGCCCTGTTTATATTAAAAAAAGCTTTAATATTAAATATCGCAATTTTTAAGCCATTTTTTTAATCGTTTCATCGTTTGTGCTTCATACTTCCTCTTATAGCTTGAATTGACAAGTTGATGGTCAAATAAATTAAGTAAATTAGTCCCAATGGAAAGTGATGAATTAAAAGCATTAATAGAAGCAGGGATCATCGATGAAAACAAGGCAAAACAGATTGCTTCGTTTTTGGAAACCAGAGGAGCGGAAAAGCCTTCTCGAATATTTCTTGTCTTTGCCATAATAGGAGCAATATTGATCGGAGTTGGAATCTTTTCTATTATGGCTTTTAACTGGTCTTCATTCTCTTTGACTTCCAAAACCATCGTGGCATTCACCCCTTTGTTAATTGCTCAAGGCCTATGTATTTATACATTAGCAAAGAAAGAAAATAACGCACTCTGGTATGAGTCCGTCGGCACTATTTTAATCTTTGCATTTGGAGGAGCACTGATACTTATTTCTGAGCTATACACAACAACTGTCCAAGGAGATCAGTTCATCTTGGTTTGGATTTTATTATCGATTCCAATAATCTACCTGTTGCAATCATCGATGGCTTCCATCCTATCGATTATTGGAATTACTTTTTATGCTGTTAATACAAACTCATTTGCCTCTTCAAACCTTCAGATAAGTTCGTATTTATTTATACCTTTTCTTTTATCTATAACTCCTTTCTATTATGCTCTATTAAAACAAAAATCCGCAGCTAATTTTACTTTAATTCATGGAGTCGTATTTTGGAATTGTTTGCTCATATGTCTAACTACCTTTTGCAATCCTTTTGGCCGAATGATTCCATTTACTTTTTTGTTCCTAGGTAATTTGGTTTTGATATTATCGCATCAAAAATTGTTCTTAAGGAGGAAAAATGACTCTAAAAATAATGTTCTTTTTTACTTATCAATTTTGGGCATTTTCATAGCTGTTGTTTTTTACAGTTTTCATGATAATTGGAATACTCGTTCTTTTAAAGCTTATGATAATTGGATTTTCTTCATCTTTCTAATTCTTTGTGCCTTCAGTCTAGGAATAATTATAAAAGAAAAATTCCTTGATTTAAAGAAGTACCCACTACTATATATTTTTATCCCATCCCTACTTGCTTTGTTTTTAGGCAAAAATTTTCCACTTTTAGCTGTAATCATTTTCAATATACTTGGACTTCTAATGGGATTATATTTTATCCTAGATGGAAACAATAAAAACCATCTTGGAATCTTGAATATCGGACTGCTCATGGTGCTTATTATGATACTTTCTAGAGCCATGGATATTGACATCAATGAGTCATGGAAAGGAGTAATATTTGTTTTACTTGGCTTAGGATTTTTTCTAGTAAATTATGTCATGATTAAAAAAAGAAAAGAACTATGACAAAGCAATTAAGGGTGATACTGTTTTGTATTTTGGCTGCTTGCCAAATTGGGGTTTTGGTTTATTTCATTGCTGTGAGAATTTAAAAGCAGCCTTTATCTCGCTTCTGGCGATAATGTCGGATAAACAAGTTCTGCTCGGAAGCCATTTGTCATGATTTTTTTCAAAAATCTCGCCAAATGAATTCAGATCATTTCTTGTACCCAGTGTTTACATACTGGGCTACAATAATGTCACGCCTCTGGCGTTTTTTGCCTTACTTCTGAATACGCCCTACAAAGGAAAAGGAATAACTTTCTAGTTTTTCTGATTTGACTTTATTTTTTTGATTTTAGATTTTCTGCTCAAGCTTTATAACTTTAAAGCTTTATAACTTTAAAGCTTTAACATATTATATATTCTATTTTACACAAAAACCCCTTATCTTATATCAAGATCTTACAATAATGAACAAACTTTTCTTCAGCATCATATGGATGATTCCCTTTCTATTTCCTTTTGAGGAACAGAGTCCTGATCCAGGCATGATCGCTTATTACTCTTTTAATGATTGTGATGCTTTTGATGATAGTGGCCATTTTTCACATGGAAAATTGTTTGGTAATATTGGATGTCATTGCGGGGTAGATGGCAATGGACTTCTTTTTGATGGAATAGATGATTATATAATTTTTCAAGGAGATATCAATAATTATTTCAACACCTCAGACTTTACCATTAGCTTTTATTTTAGGCCAATGGGCCATAGCATCTTCAAGCAAAGCATGTTGTCTAAAAGAACAGCTTGCAACGAGGAATTCATGCTCGACATTTTATTTGATCAACGAAATATGGAAGTCATTACAGAATTTCATGAAAATGAATATAAGGACTATCCAGGTATTTCTCCCCCATTGGAAGCTGGAGAATGGTATCACTTTGCTCTCGTTAGAAAAAGCTTTAAAGCATACACTTACATAAATGGTCAGCCAATGCTTGAAGGCAGAAGATGCTCTGGAGTGGACATCCACAATGAGACACCTTTATCATTTGGAAACAGTCCTTGCGTTGGCCCTGCGGCACGTCGATTTAAAGGGGTGCTAGATGAACTTAAGATCTTTGATCAGCCACTGAGCCATGAAGAGATCATGAAGTTATACTTGCAAAATCCTGTTGAAGAGGCAGAGCTTGATTGTGTAAGTTGAAAATCAGAAAATCTGATAAACTGATAAACTGATAAACTAGTAATCTGATAAGTTTTAAATTTTTTAGTTTTCCTTCCACATCCTTCCCTACAGGCAAGCCCCACTCATGCTTCGCTTCAGGTAAACATTTTATTAAATTATCAGATTACTAGTTTATCAGATTATCAGATTTCTCCCTGCTCATGCTTCGCTTCGGGCAAGCCCCGCTCATTACTTCGCTTCGGCCAAACATTTTATTAAATTATCAGATTATTGAAATTATCAGATTATCAGATTTCTCCCCACTCATTACTTCGCTTCGGCCAAGCCCCGCTCATTCTTCGCTTCGGGTAAACATTTTATTAAATTATCAGATTATTGAAATTATCAGATTATCAGATTTATC